>DATJDY010000362.1:0-5629 GCA_035497155.1 Luteimonas sp. | reverse complement strand
CGCGCACGGTCGTGGTGCCGTCCGCGTACAGCCCGGCGAGCAGGATCGCCGACTTGACCTGCGCGCTCGCCACCGGCGTTGCGTAGTCGATGCCGTGCAACGCGGCGCCGCCATGGATGCGCAGCGGCGCGCGGCCCGCGTCGCTGTCGATGCGCGCGCCCATTGCCGCCAGCGGATCGATCACGCGACCCATCGGCCGGCGCGACAAGGACTCGTCGCCGACCAGCACGCTGTCGAAGCGCTGCCCCGCCAGCAGGCCGGCCAGCAGCCGCATTGCGGTGCCGGCGTTGCCGCAATCGAGCGTTGCGTCGGCGGCGCGCAGTCCATCGATGCCCACGCCATGCACGATGCGTTCGCCTGGTGCGGGCGTTTCGATCCGCACGCCCAGCTGCGCGAACACGGCCGCGGTCGCGCGCGTGTCCTCGCCCTCGAGGAAGCCGGTGATGCGCGACACCCCATCGGCCAGCGACGCGAACATCACCGCCCGATGCGACACCGACTTGTCGCCGGGCACGTCGAGCGTGCCGCGCAGCGGCGCGCCCGGGCGCGCGGTCCAGTCCTCAGGCGCCGGCATCGGCATCGCCCCCGGGCGCGAGCGCGAGCGCATCGAGCGCCGCGAGGAACCGGCGGTTGCCCACGGCGTCGCCGACGCTGATGCGCAGGCAATGCGGCAGCCCGTAGCCGCCCATCGGACGCGGCACGACGCCCTGCCGCAGGAGGCCGGCCTCGACCGCCGCGGTATGCGCGCCGAATTCCACCAGCAGGAAATTCGCCTGCGACGGCCCCACGCGCCAGCCGCGCTCGCGCAGCGCAGTCGCCAGCCGCTCGCGCTGGCGCGCATTCTCGGCGCTGGTCGTGCGCAGGTGCTCGTCGTCGGCCAGCGCGGCTTCGGCCGCCGCCAGCGCCACGGCGTTGACGTTGAAGCTTTCGCGCACGCGCTCGAGCACGCCGGCAACCCCGGCGCTCGCGATCGCGTACCCCACGCGCAAGCCGGCGAGCGCATAGGCCTTGCTGAAGGTGCGGGTCACGACCAGGTTGGGATGCCGCGGCAACAGCGACAGCGCGCTCGCGTAATCCGGCGCATCGGCGATCTCGGCGTAGGCCTCGTCGACCACCACGACCACGTGCTCCGGGATCGCCGCGAGGAAACGCGCGAGCGCGGCGGCTCCCACCCAGGTCCCGGTCGGATTGTTCGGATTGGCGATGAACAACAGGCGCGTGGCCGGCGTCACCGCCGCGCGCAGCGCATCGAGGTCGTGCCCGCGCGGCATCGGCGCATCGGCCGGCAGCGCAGGCACCACGATCGCATTCGCACCCACGGCCGCGGTGGCGATCGCGAACACGGCGAATCCGTACTGCGGGAACACGACGTCCACGCCCGGCCCGGCGAACACCTGGCCCAGCTGCATCAGCAACTCGTGCGAACCATTGCCCAGCACGATCTGCGCGACGTCCACGCCGTGGCGCGCGGCGAGCGCGCGCTTCAGGTCGCCGCCGTAGGGATCGGGATAGACATGCGCCGTCGCCAGCGCGCGCTCGGCCGCGGCGCGCACGCCGGGCGCGGGGCCGTAGGGATTTTCGTTCGAACCGAGCTCGACCAGGCCATCGGGCGCCGCGGCGCGGCGCAACGCGACCAGGTCGTGCCCCGGATCGTAGGCACGCAGGCGCTGGATCGACGGCTGCGCGAGCCGCACGGCCCACTCCGCGTCGGCACCGGCACCGCGCTCGCTCACGGCACGGCGACCGGATACGAGCCGAGCACGCGCAGCGATCCGGCGAAGTCGCCGAGTTCGGCCAGCGCGTCCTTCAGCGGCGACTCGTCGGCGTGGCCACCGACGTCGATGAAGAACGCGTACTGCCACAACGCGCCATGGTCGGGCCGCGACTCGATGCGGTTCATGCTGATCTTGCGGCGCGCCAGCGGCTCCAGGATCTGGTAGAGCGCGCCGGGCTGGTCGCGGATCGACACCAGCAGCGAGGTGCGGTCGTTGCCGGACGGCGGGAACCCGTTGCGGCCGATCACCAGGAAGCGCGTGGTGTTGTCGGCATGGTCCTCGATCGGGCCGGCGATCATCTTCAGCCCGTACACATGGGCTGCGTTCTCGCCGGCGATGGCCGCCGCGTCGTCGGCCATGCGTGCGCGGCGCGCGCCTTCGGCGTTGCTGGCGACGGCATGCTTCTCGGCCTGCGGCAAATGGCGGCGCAACCAGGTGCGGCATTGCGCCAGCGACAGCGCATGCGAGTACACGCGTTCGGCGTCTTCGATGCGGCCCGTGCGCGACATCAGGTACTGGTGCACGCGCAGCTCGACTTCGCCGCAGATGCGCAAGGGAGACTGCCTGCTGTCATGCCGAATGTCGTCATGCTGCAGGAACATGTCCAGCGTCGACTGGATCGTGCCCTGCCCCGAATTCTCCACCGGCACCACGCCGAAATCGGCGTTGCCCGCGGCGACCTCGTCGAAGACTTCCTCGACGCTGCCCAGCGGCAGCCCCTTCGCGGAATGCCCGAAGTGCTTCTGCACGGCCTGCTGCGAGAACGTGCCCTCCGGCCCGAGGTAACCGACCTTCAGCGGCTCCTGCTGGGCCAGGCACGCCGACATGATTTCCCGGAACAGGCGCACCAGCACCTCGTCGCCGAGCGGTCCGTCGTTGCGGTCCACGACGCGACGCAGCACCTGCGCCTCGCGCTCGGGCCGGTAGTACTCGACCGCCGCGGCGAGCTTGCCATTGGCCTTGCCGACCTGGCGCGCGAACTGCGCGCGCTGCGCGATGAGCGCCTGGATCTCGCGGTCGATGCCGTCAATCTGGCCGCGGATCGCACCGAGGTCCAGCGCTGGATCAGCCGGCTTCGCCGCGGGCTTTGCCGGCTTCGCGCGCTTCGGCGCCTTCGCAGGCTTCATGGTCTTCGCAGCCTTCGGCTTCTTCTTCTCAACCATGGCGGCGCGCGAAATCGCCCATGAAATCGGCCAGCATGCGAACGCCCGCTTCCGGCATCGCGTTGTAGATCGACGCGCGCATGCCGCCGAGCGCGCGATGGCCCTTCAGGCCGATCATGCCCGCGGCCTTCGACTCGGCGAGGAACGCCTTGTCCAGCGCGTCGTCGCGCAGGAAGAAGGGCACGTTCATGCGCGACCGCACCGCCGGCGCGACCTCGTTGCGGTAGAAACCGCCGGAACCGTCGATCGCCTCGTACAGCATCGCCGCCTTGCGCGCGTTGCGCCGCGCGAACTCCGCCGTGCCGCCTTCGGCCAGCATCCACTTCACGGTCAGGCCCAGCAGGTACCAGTTCCAGGTCGGCGGCGTGTTGAGCATCGACTCCTTCGCGGCGTGCGAGCGCAGGTCGAAGATGTCGGCGCGCGGCTGGCCCTCGCGTGCCAGCAGGTCGCGGCGGATCGCGAGGAAGCTGATGCCCACCGGCCCGAGGTTCTTCTGCGCGCCGCCGTAGATCGCGCCGTAGCGCGACACGTCGATCGGCTCGGACGCGATCGACGAACTGAAGTCGGCGACGAGCGGCACGCCGGAAGCATCGCTGCGCGCCAGGCGCGCGAACACCGGTTCCATGTCGCGGAATTCGACGCCGTGGATGGTTTCGTTCGCGGTCACGTGCAGGTAGGCCGCGCCCGGCGCGATCGACCAGCCGGAGGGCGGCGGGATGTCGCGGTAACCGCCTGCTTCGCCATCGGCGGCGATGTGCACCGACACGTAGGGCTTCGCCTGCTTGATCGCGGTCTTGCCCCAGTGCCCCGTCAGCGCGTAGCACGCGGCCTGGCCGGGCGACGCGAGGTTCAGTGGCAGCAGCGCCTGCAGCGTGGTCGCGCCGCCGGCGGTGAACAGCACTGCGTAATCGTCCGGCACTGCAAGCAGCGTGCGCAGGTCGGCTTCGACCTCCGCAGCCATCGCGACGAATTCGGCACCGCGATGGCTGACCTCGACCACCGACGCGCCGAGGCCACGCCAGTCGAGCATTTCCTCCGCCGCCTGGCGGAGCACGGATTCGGGCAGCGTGGCTGGCCCGGCACTGAAGTTGTAGGCGCGCATGGGGCCATTGTGCACTGCAGCGAGCCCGGTGCAACCGGAGGTAGAGCCGAGCCATGCCCGGCTCAGTGGAGCGCATCAGCCGAGCATGGCTCGGCTCTACGGCGCATCAGCCGAGCATGGCTCGGCTCTACAGGAGGAGCAGCGCGCTCAGGGCGGCGGCCAGCAGCAAGGCCGCGACCAGCAGTAGCGGCAGGCGCCGCGCGGTGGGGCGCAGCGACGGCGCGGCCGCAGCCGCGTCGTCGAGCGACGCGTCGGCTGCCGCGGCATCGGTCGCGGCCGAAGTCGCCACGCCGACCGGCGCCTCGACCACGAAGCGCTGCCCGGTCTCGAACGCGAGCTGGTCGCCCGGCCGCAGCACCGCCTCGCGGCGGCTCACACCGTTGATCGCGACCGTGGCCTCTCCGCCCGCCGCGCGCAGGACGACCTGCCCGCCTTCCCAGGCGATGCGGGCCACGCGTGCCGCGCCCTCGCTGCCATCCCGGCAGGTCCCGTCCAGGCAGATGTCGGCATCGGCGGCGCTGCCGACGGTACGCGCCTGCCCAAGCGTGAAGCTGCGGCCGTGGTGCCGCCCGCCCACGCCGCGCAGGACGAGTCGCGGATCCGCGGCTTCGCCTGCAGGCGCCCCGGTCATGGTCCCGGCCCCGGCCTTGCCGGACCCCGAACCGCTTCCGACCCCGGCGGGTTCGGCCACCGGCGCGGTCAGCACGATCTCGCTGCCGTCCACGTGCACGCTGTCGCCGGCGCGCAGCAGCGCGCAACGCCGCACCGGGCGGCCGTTGACGTGGACGCCGCGCACGCCTTCGACCACCGACAACCAGGTGCCGCAGCGATCCACGCGGATCCAGACGCGTGCGTCGCCCGCGCCCTCGACCCGGCGCATGCCGCCGTCGGGATCGCGGCCCAGGGCGTGCAGCCCGGCATCCAGCGTCAATGCATCGATCGGTGTGCCGGGGGCACGCAGGGTGATTTCCATCGGTCGGAAATCTAGCATGCGGGGGTGGGGGAGCCGACCCTGGGTCGGCTCTACTTCGGTGCGGCTTCCGTACAATGGCCCGATGGCCAGCATCGACATCACCCATCGCCACTCCCTGCCGCCGGAGGCCGCACGCCGCGCCGTCGAGGAGGCGGTGGTGAAGCTCGGGCAGAAGCTCGGCGTGGACTACCGCTGGGAAGGCGACACCCTGCACTTCCAGCGCCAGGGCGTGGACGGCCGCATCGCGATGGCGCCGGGCGAGGTGCATGTCGCCGCGACGCTGGGCCTGCTGTTTTCCGCGCTCAAGGGCACCGTCGAATCGGAACTGCTGCGCGTGCTGCGGGAGCGCCTGCCTTGATGATGGCCCTGCTGCTGGCGGCCGGCGCCTGCCTTTCGGCGGGGCTGGTCGCGACCTGGTTCCTTTACAGCAAGCGCCTGCCCAGCGAGCGCCGCGTCGCCGGGCGCGCACTGCTCGCCGCGATGGACAACAGCGAGTTCATGCAGCTGGTGCTCGCGGTGCTCAACGGCCGCGGCTACGAGCGCACGTTCGGCGGCGGCGGCACCGAAGGCGAATACCTCGTCGAGCGCCACGGCCGCGGCTGGCTGCTGTCGAGCA
>DATJDY010000361.1:0-12551 GCA_035497155.1 Luteimonas sp. | reverse complement strand
GGAGTTGCGAGGAAAGATTTTAAACGAAACGGCCGCCTGGTCCTCAAGTTAAGAGTTTGTAAACTTTCTGCCTCACTGCTACGGCCACCAGCTGATCGCGCACGCGCTCGGCGGCGAAGTCGGCGACAACCCGACCGGTCGCGAGATGGGCACGGTGGAACTCGAGGTCGCGCCCGGCGCGGACGGGGACGCACTGTTCGCGGGCCTGCCGGATCGCTTCCCGGCGCAGGCGACCCACCTGCAGAGCGTGCTGCGGATGCCGGACGGCGCGACGCTGCTCGCGCGCTCCGCGGGCGATGCCTGCCACGCGTTCCGCTGGGGCGCGGCCACCTGGGGCGTGCAGTTCCATCCCGAGTTCAGCACCACCCACATGCGCGGCTACGTGCAGGCGCGCCGCGAGGCGCTGGCGCGCGAGGGCCTCGACCCGGCCCGCGTGGCCGCCGGCGTCGCCGCGGCACCGCACGCGCGCCGGGTGCTGCGCCGTTTCGTGCGGCATGCCCGTACACTGGCGGCACGGCGCTGAAGGCCGCCTTCCGGGGAACGGACGCGATGGACGACGTGAACAAGGTGCCGGCCTCCGCCGGCGCGCAATGGCTGCTCGATGGCCTGGCGAACCTGCGCAAGGCGCCGCTCGCGCTCGGCACCCTCGGCCTGATCTACGGCGCGATCGCGCTGGTCGTCGGCCAGGCCGCGGCGATCAACACCGGCCTGTTCATGGCGCTGGAAGTGCTGCTGGTGCTGCTCGGGCCGCTGCTGATGGGCGGTTTCGTGTTCGCCGCGCGCAGCGTGGCGTCCGGCGGGCCGGCATTGCCCGCGCAACTGCTCGAGGGCATGCAGGGCGGCCGCACGGGCCGCCTGCTCGCGACGCTGCTGCCCAACATCGCGGCGCTCGTGGCGTGCGTGGCGCTGCTGTTCGCGATGGTCGGCGCCGACGCGCTGCTGCAGATCGCGCAGGCGGTCGAGCGCGCCAGCGCGCAGGCCACGCCGGACCCGTCCGTGTTCGAAGGCCTGCCGGTCGGCAGCCTGTTCCTGTGGTTCCTGCTGGTGATCGTCATCGGCATCGCCGCGAGCTTCTTCACCTTCGTCGCGATCCCGGAAATCATGTTCCGCCCGGCCGGCGCGTTCGCGGCGATGGGGCGCAGCTTCCGCGCCTGCGTGCGCAACCTGCCGGCGCTGCTGGTGTTCCTGGTGCTGACCTTCATCGCGATCGTGGTGCTGTACATCGGCCTGTCGATCGTGGGCGCGATCGTGGGCGCGATCGCCGGCAAGGCGGCGATGCAGGTCGTGTTGCAGCTGCTCGGGTCCGCGCTGGTCATGCCGACGCTGATGTCGGCGATCTACTTCGCGTGGCGGCAGATGCTGTCCGGCGAGCAGGCGGTGGCGGCGCCGTCGAACGTGGCTGGTTTCGAGGCCTGAAGCCGCCGGGCGGAGCCTTCAGCGCGCCGCCCTGACCTGTGTACCGGCGAGCCGGTCGTGCAGCGACTGCCGCCGCGGCGGCATCAGCGCCAGCACATGTCCGAGGTTGAGCGTGAGCCAGGACAGCGCGCTGCCGGCTTCGCGCAGCATCGCCTGCCGGGCCGTCGGCGTGCCGCCATCGAGCGTCTCGACGCGCAGGCCGAGCCAGCGCTTGCCGGGCGAACCGCGCCACGGCGACAGGTCGCCGGCAACGTGCCATGCGAACGCGAGCACCGCGTAGGCGAGCGTCCACGGCACGAGCAGCAACCAAAGCGCGTCCTGTACCCGCGCGGCCGCGAGCAGCATCGCGGGGTCGTGCAGCAGCGCCTGCAGCATTCCTGCCGGTGGCGTCCCGGCGAGCAGCGCGTCGACGAGCTTGTGCGTCGCGAGATCTTCCAGCGCGCTCATGGAGGCAACGGACGCATTCGCGGCGGGCGCGATCCAGCGCCAGGTGAACACGGTCGCGAGCAGCGACAGCACGGTCGCATCGATCAGCCACGCGACACTGCGGCGCAGGAACGGCGCGGCCTGCGACGCCGCGGCGTTCACGCCCCGCGGTCGGTGCGCGCCGCGGCCCCGCGTGAGCGCGCCAGCGCGCTCGAGGCGAGGATGCCGGCTTCGTACAGCGCGACCATCGGCAGTGCCAGCAGCAGCTGCGACACCACGTCCGGCGGGGTGATCACCGCGGCGATGATGAAAATGCCGACGACGGCGTAGCCGCGCCACTCCCGCAACTGCGCCGGCGTCACCCAGCCGAGCAGCACCAGGATCACCAGCGCCACCGGCATTTCGAAGCTCGCGCCGAACGCGAGGAAGATCACCAGCACGAAGTCGAGGTAGGCGTTGATGTCGGTCATCATCGCCACGCCCGGCGGCGTCACCTTGTTGAGGAAGGTAAATGCCGCGGGCAGCACGATGAAATACGCGAACGCGCAGCCGGCGTAGAACAGCGCCAGCGCCGAGGCCAGCAGCGGGAACGCGAGGCGACGCTCGCGCTTGTACAGCCCCGGCGCGACGAAGGCCCAGGCCTGGTACAGCAGCCACGGCATCGCCACGACCAGCGCAACGAAGAACGCGAGCTTGAGCGGCGCGAAGAACGGCGACGCCACTTCCACCGCGATCAGCTGGCCGCCCTTGGGCAGCTTGTCCAGCAGCGGCTGCGCGAGCCAGGCATACAGCCGGTTCGCGAACGGCAGCAGCGCGATGAACAGCAGCACGAGCCCGGCGACGCCGCGCAGCAGGCGCGCGCGCAATTCGACCAGGTGGTCGAACAGCGTCGGGCCGGCGGCTTCAGGCAGGTCCATCGGGTTTCCCGGCATCGCCGTCGTTCGCAGCAGCGCTTGGCGCCGCCTCGTGCAGGGCGGCCTCGCGCGCCGCCGGATCGGGCCCGCGCATCAGCCCGTCGGCCTCGGCGCGCAGCGCGGCCTGCGCCTCGCGCATCGCCGCGCCGGTTTCGCGCAGGCTGCGCTGCAGGTCCTCGGCGGCGATGTCGCGCTCGAGTTCGGCGCGCACCGAATGCCACTGCGCGCGCGCGCGCCGCACCCAGAGGCCGGCGAAGCGCGCAGCCTTGGGCAGGCGTTCGGGGCCGAGCACGATCAGCGCGACTACCGCGATCACCAGCAGTTCGGAGAAACCGACGTCGAACATGCCCGTGCGTCCTGTGCCTGTCGGATCCGTGCGTCCGCGCGCTGGCGCGGACCGCAGGGCTTACTGCACGACCGGCGGATTGGGCGGGGTGCGGTGTTCGGGCTTGTCGGCGGGCGTGTCGGCGGCCGTGGTCGCCGTCGGCGTGGCCGCGGCGTCGGTCGGCGTGGACGCGCGGGCCGCTTCGCTCGACTTGTCGTCTTCGCCGTTCAGGCCCTTCTTGAAGCCGCGCACTGCCTCGCCCAGGTCCTCGCCGACGTTCTTCAGGCGCTTGGTGCCGAAGATCAGCACCGCGATGACGAGCACGATGAGCCAGTGCCAGATGCTTAGACCACCCATGTCAGCGCCTATCGGAATCGAGAGGCGAAAGGATACCGCAGCGCCGCCGCGCCAGCCTGAAGCGGCGCGGCGACCGTCACCCGGCGGTCAGCCCGCCGGCCGCCATCAGCGGTTCGCGGGCAGCGGTTCGGCGGTGGCCGGCGCGTCCTCGACGGGCTGGAAGGCGCCCGGTTGCGGGTTCGCGGGCGCGGTGACCGTGGTCGCCGGCAGCACCGGCTCGGTGCTTGCCGCGCCGGTTGCCGCGGGCTGGCCGGAGGCGGCGGCCGAAGCCGGAGCAGCCGGCGGCGCGTCGTCGTCATCGGCGCGGGCGGCGCGGGCGGCGGCCGTCGCTTCCTCGAGCGCATCGCGGAAACCCACCACCGCGTCCGACGGGCGCTGTGCATAGCGATCCTCGAAGATCATCCGCGGCGTGGTGTCCTGGCCGTAGACGGCTTCGTCCGCACTGTCGTCGATCGACAGGACCGCGCCGTCGAGCGCGACGCCGGCGAACAGGCCGCGCGCGCGCGACCACGACCAGATTTCCGCCTTCAGCTGCCCGTCCGTGGCCGCCGACGCGTTGCGGCCGACCGGACCGGCGGCCACGCCGGCATCGGCGCCGAGGGTGAACTTGCCGTTGACGATCGAGTCCAGCCCGCGCTCGCTGCGGAACACCAGCACGATGTCGGCCGACTGCACGCCGGCCTGGAAGCCGATGCTGCCGCCGGTGAGCGTCACGAACGCGGGGTTCGACCAGGTGCCGTCGGCGCGCTTCACCGACAGCAGGCCGTGGCCGCGCCGGCCGCCGATCACCAGGCCGGCCTTGATGCTGTCGGGCACGACCACGATCGCGTGCGCTTCGTCGAGCAGCTTGTCCGGGATCGCCGATTCCGGGATCGCCTGGATGTCGGTCACCACGCGCACGGCATTGCGCGCGCGGGCGTCCTCGTTGGTGCCGGCGAACGCGCTGGCGGAGGCGGCCGCGAGCAGCAGCACCGCGGCGGCCTGGCGCAGCAGGCGGCTCGTCGGGAACCGGGAAGCAGGGGAAAGGGAGGCGTGGCGCAGCGGCATGGCAGGCTCCGTCGAAGGCGATGGCGTGCCCCGGCGGGGCATTCGGCATTCAGGCTAGGGTCGCGGCGATGAACGCGGGGGAAACCGGATCGCGGCACGGGCCGTGGGCCGGGTCTGTCATCCTATGCGCGATGAGCGATGCCGTGCTGCTGGTGAACCTGGGGACGCCCGACGCGCCGACCGCGCCCGCCGTGCGCCGCTACCTGTCCGAATTCCTGTCCGATCCGCGCGTGGTCGCGCTGCCGCGCTGGCTGTGGCTGCCGCTGCTGAACTGCGTGATCCTCCCGCGGCGCGCGGCGCGCGTGGCGCAAAAGTACGCCGCGATCTGGTTGCCCGGCGGCTCGCCGCTGGCCGTGCATACGCGCGGGCTGGCCGAAGCCGTATCGGAGCGGATGCCCGGTGTCCGCGTCGTGCATGCGATGCGCTACGGCGGGCCGGCGCTGGCCGATGCGCTCGCGAAGCTGCGCGACGCCGGGCACGCGCGCGTGCTGGTGCTGCCGCTGTATCCGCAGTATTCGACGACGACGACCGAAAGCGTCGCGGACGTGCTGGCCACGGCGCCCGGCGCCGACGTCCGCATGCTGCGCGATTACCACCTCGATGCGCAGTGGGTCGCGGCGGTCGCCGATTCGATCCGCGCGCACTGGGCGCAGCACGGGCGCGGCGAACACCTGTTGCTGTCGCTCCATGGCCTGCCGCAGCGCGTCGTCGACCAGGGCGACCCGTACGCGCGCCAGTGCGAGGCCAGCGCACGCGCGATCGCAGCCGCGCTGGGGCTTGCGCCGGGCGAATGGACGCTCGCTTACCAGTCGCGCTTCGGCGCGGAGAAGTGGTTGCAACCCGCGACGGCCGACACGCTCGATGCGCTCGCCGCGCGCGGCGTGCGTCGCGTGGACGTCGCCTGCCCCGGATTCGCCGCCGATTGCCTCGAGACGCTGGAGGAAATCGCGATGATGCTGGCGGAAGGCTTCGCCGCGCGCGGCGGCGAGCTCCGCGCGATCCCGTGCCTCAATGCGTCGCCCGGGCACGCCGACGCGATCGCCGCGCTGGCCGCGCGCGAACTGGCGGCATGGTCATGAGCATCGCGCTGCGCGAGTTCGCGCTCGACCTGCCGTCGGGCCGCATCGCCGGGCTGCGCGGCGGCGACGTCGACGGCGGCCCGCAAGCGCCGCGCGTGATCGCGTTGCACGGCTGGCTCGACAACGCCGCCAGCTTCGTGCCGCTGGCCGCGCACCTGCACGGCATCGAGCTGGTCGCGCCCGACCTGCCCGGCCACGGCCGCAGCGCGCACCTCGCGCCGGGCGCCGATTATTCGTTTGCCGCAGCGGTCAACAGCGTGCTCGACATCGCCGATGCGCTCGGCTGGGAACGCTTCTCGCTGCTCGGGCACTCGATGGGTGCCGGCATTTCCAGCCTCGTCGCTGCCAGCTGCCCGGAGCGCGTGCAGCGCCTGGTCGCGATCGAGGCGCTTGGCGCCCTCGCCGAAGCGCCGGAGCGCACCGCCGCGCGCCTGCGCGAAGCCGTCGCCGCCACGCGCGCGCTGCCGGGCAAGCGCCTGCGCGTGTTCCCCGACATCGCGATCGCGGTGCGTGCGCGCATGCAGGGCGTCACCGGCAGCAGCTTGTCGGAAGGCGCCGCGCGCCTGCTCGTCGAGCGCGGCCTCGCGCCCGTGCAGGCGCAGCACGACGGCGCCGCGCAGGGTTACGCCTGGAGCAGCGATCCGCGCCTGACGCTGCCGACGATGATGCGGCTGACCGAAGCGCAGGTGCGCGACCTCGTGCGCGGCATCGAATGCCCGACGCGCGTGATCCACGCCGACCCGCCGCAGCCCTACCTGCCGGAGCCGCTGCGCAGCGAACGCGCGGCGCTGCTGCCGCAGGGCGAGCTGGTGGTGATGCCCGGCGGCCACCACCTGCACATGGAGCGGCCGGCGGAAGTGGCCGCGGCGATCGGGGATTTCCTCGCGCGCGAGTGAATGCGGCGGGACCGTCGCCCTGCGCGCGGTGCGTCAGGGCTTGGCGGGCGACGACCGCGGCACCGGCGCCAGCAACTGCAACTGCAACTGGGCGCCCCCCGCATCCCCGGCCTTGATCCAGGCGATGACGGCGCGCGGCCGCTTCGTCCAGGCCTGCCCGATACCGATGGGCGGCCGCGCCACGGCCGTGGCCCTCCAGCCGGCAGCGATCATCCCGGCGCGGAAGCGCGCGGCGACGTCCTCGACGGTGCCCGGGGTGGCGACCACGACCGTCGTGCTGTCACCCCCGTGCTCGACCCGGACCACCGTGTACGTCGTCGGCAAGGCCACGTCGCCGGGGAAGTCGGCAGGCAGCGCGGCCACGTCCCCGACGGTGATGCGGACGTCCTCGCCGGCGCGATGCAGGGTCACGGTCTGGCCGGCCGCTCCCGCAGGGGCGGAAAGGGCGGCGAGGAGCGCGCAGGCTGCGGGCAACAGGCGGGGTTTCATACCCGCGAGCATACGGAGTCCCGGGCCCGCAGCGGACACGCTCCCGGCGTCGCCGGCAACAGGCGGTTCAGTGAAGGAGGGCGCGCAGTGCCGCCTTGGTCCGGCGGCCATGGAGGTGGAACCAGTCCCGCTCGTCGCGCCAGGACGGGAACCGGGCCTCGACCTCGCGCCAGAACGCCCGCGAGTGGTCCGGCCGCAGCAGGTGGCACAGCTCGTGCACCAGCACGTACTCGAACGCCGAGGGCCGTGCGAGCACGAGCGACAGGTCGAGCGCGACGCTGTCGTCGGGCGACAGCGACCCCCACTGCGAGGACATCACCTTCAGCAGGATCCGCCGCGGCGGCCGCGGCAGCGAAGGCAGGCAGCGCGGCAGCCAGCGGCCGACGTCGGTGCGCGCCTCGCCTTCGTAGAAGTCGCGCAGCGCGCGGCGCAGGCCGGCGGCGCCCGCCTTCGCCGGCACGGTGAAGAGCAGGCCGTCCGCATCCTGTTGCAGGCGCGCGTAGCGGCCTTCCTGCCAGCGCAGCGGCAGCGGTTGCGCGCGCAGCGGCAGCGTCGCGGTGATCCCCGGCTGCAGGGAAGCCGCGGCATCGACGGCGTAGTGCGCGAGCTGCTCGGCGACCCAGTCGCGATGCTCGGCGAGGAAGCGCTCGCCCGCGACGAGGCTGGCGCGCAGCGGCAGCGTCAGGCGCGCGCCGCGCTCGTCGACCGACAGCTTCAGGCGGCGCGCGCGCGGATCGCGCACGCGCGCCACCGGCACGGTGCGGCCGTCGGCGAACGCGAGTTCGACGCTGTCGCGCTCGATGCTGCGGAGTCCTGGCATGCGCTTATTGTAGGAGCGCGGCGCGGGCGTGGCGTGAGCCGCGATCGCGGCTCACGCTTCCGCGCGCGACAGCTTCAGCGCGGGTTCCAGCACCGTGAACAGGCGCTTGAGTTCGCCGGCCATCAGCGCGAAGCGCGCGTCGAGTTCGGCGTGCAGGTCCTCGCGCTCGGTGGATTCGAGCCCGTCGACCGCGCCCTCGAGCAGCTTGAACTTGCGCGCGACCAGGTCCTCGCCGAGCACGAACGAGACGTGGTCGTCGAGCGTGAGCGCCAGCCGCGTGACCTGCTTGCCGGCTTCCAGGTGCTTGCCGATCTCGTCGCCGGTGAGTTCCTGGCGCTGGCACTTCACGACCGCGCCCTTGTCCGCCGCGTCCTTGAGTTCGCATTCATCGCCGAGCGTAAGCCCGTCGGGCAGCGGCTCGCCGGCGATCCAGCCGGTGAGCACCGCGCGCGGCGCGACTTCCGCGTTCAGCGGCAGCGCGGGGAAGCTGCCCAGCGCGGCGCGGATCTCCGACACGACGTTCTCCGCCTGCTTGCGCGACGAACTGTCCACGACGCAGATGCCGTGCTCGAGGTCGAGGATGGCGTCGGTGCGGCCGGGGCGCACGAAAGCGCGCGGCAGCAATTCGTGCACCAGGTCTTCCTTCAGCCGCTTGCGCGTGCGCCCGCCCGGGCGGCGGCCTTCCTTCTGCTCGAGCTCGGCGAGCTTCTTCTGCAGCAGGTCGTTGACGACCGCCGACGGCAGCAGCTTGTCCTCGCTGCCGACGCTGAGCCAGATCGCGTCGCCGATGCGGTGCGAGAGTGCTTCCGCCTCACGCCCGAACGGGGGAATGAAGCCGCGCGACGACAGCTCCAGCGCGCCGACCGGCTTGAGCGCGCAGGTGGCGAGGCGGGATTCGAGGTCGGAGAGCTCGAGCGAAGTGGGGAAGCGGAACAGCGTCAGGTTGCGAAAGAACATTGAGGGGCCGGGAATGGGGAAGGGGGAGACGGGAGACGGGAGGCGGGAGACGGGAAAGCGGGACGGTTGGACGGTCAGGGCTGTTGCTCTTCCGTCTCCCTCTTCCCGTCTCCCGTCTCCCCGCTCCCGAGCCATGCATGCGCATCCGGCAGCGCGCCATCGCCGCGCGCGCCGAGCGCGAGGAAGTCGAACAGCTTCGGATCGCTCAATTGCGACGGGCGGATGTCGCCGAGGGCGCGCGCGATCGTCTCGACGCGGCCGGGCGATTCCTTTTCCCAGGCGTCGAGCATGCGCTTGACCTGCTTGCGCTGCAGGTTCTCCTGCGAACCGCACAGGTTGCACGGGATGATCGGGAAGGCGCGCGATTCGGCATACGCGGCGATGTCGTCCTCGCTCGCGTACGCCAGGGGCCGGATCACCACGTGCTTGCCGTCGTCGGAGAGCAGCTTCGGCGGCATGCCGCCCAGCTTCGCGTGGAAGAACAGGTTCAGGAAGAACGTCGCCACCAGGTCGTCGCGATGGTGGCCCAGCGCGATCTTCGTGAAGCCGTTCTGCCCGGCGTAGGTGTACAGCGCGCCGCGCCGCAGGCGCGAGCACAGCGAGCACATCGTCTTGCCTTCGGGGATCACCCTCGACACGACCGAATACGTGTCCTGCTCGATGACATGGAAATCCACGCCGATCGAACGCAGGTACTCCGGCAGCACGTGCTCCGGGAAGCCGGGCTGCTTCTGGTCGAGGTTCACCGCCGCCAGCGAGAAGCGCACCGGCGCCTTCTTCTGCAGCTGCAGCAGGATGTCGAGCAGCGTGTAGCTGTCCTTGCCGCCGGACAGGCACACCATCACCTTGTCGCCGTCCTCGATCATGCCGAAGTCGGCGATCGCGCGGCCGACCTGGTGGCGCAGCCGCTTGGCGAGCTTCAGCTGCTCGCGGCGTGCACGGTCGGCGAGGCTTGCGCGGTCGGCGCGCGGCACCGGTTCGGCGAGGGGGATGGCAACAGGCATCGCGCAATTCTACCGTCCGCGCGCGCTGCCGGGCCGGGCGTCGCTTGCCGTCGCGGGTTTGCCTTAAGCTGCGCCACGTGAACCCGCCCACCGACCCGGCCGAGCTTGCCCGGACCGCCACGCGCCTCGCCGCGCTGCGGCTGGAGCATCGCGAGCTCGACGCGGCGATCGCGCGCCTGCAGGTCGACATCCAGGCCGACGAACTCGCGGTCAAGCGCCTGAAGAAGCGCAAGCTGCAGCTGAAGGACCTGATCTCGCGGCTCGAGAGCGACCTGATCCCCGACCAGCCCGCCTAGGCGTCCTGGCCGGCCTGGCCGTCCGCGTCATCCTTTGACGATTCGGGTTCCGGCGCGGTTGCGCGTGCCGCGACGGCGTCGCCGCGTTGCGCCGGGCTGATCTTCTCGATCGTGTGCCGCAGCTCGCGGCCGAGGATCACCTTCGCGTCGCGCGCCCACGCAGACAGGCGTTCGTCGAACATCAGCTTGCTGCGCTCGTCCGGCCACACCAGGCGCAGTTCCTTCAGCTTCTGGATGAAGCCGCGGAACAGCGACTTGTCGAAGAACTCCGGCGCAGCCGGCGCATACAGCAGGCTCAGGCGCTGCGCGGCCAGGTGGCACATGCTTTCCAGCTCGCCAGCGCCCAGCGTGCCGGGGCCGTTCTTGGCCAGCACCGAGATCGCGATGTAGTAGCGCTCGAACGCCTGCTGCAGCGGGTGGCCGATCGCGCGCAGGCGGAACACCTCGTCGCTCTGGCCGGCGTTGCGCGCGAGGATGCCGCCTTCGTCGTCGTTCACTTGCTCGAGGAGGCCTTCGCGCAGGAACACGTCGATCGTGCGCTCCAGGCGCGCCGCGAACTCCTCATCCGTCCACGGCAGGAACAACTCCTGCTTCAGGAACGGATACATCGACTGCCCCAGCCGCAGCACCGACGCGCGCGGCATGCGCCGGTTGTGGTGGAAGCAGCACGCGATCCAGCCCGACGCGGTGAACAGGTGCAGCACGTTGTTGCGGAAGTAGCTCAGCTGGACCGCCGTCGCCGGGTCCACGGAAATCACGTCGCCGAGCGGATGCGCGACGCGCGCGAGCATGCCGATCTCCTCGCCGTGGGCGACGATCTGCTCGGGCGTGTGCGGCGTCACCGTCACCCGGTCGCCGTACGGCACCTCGACCAGCAGCGTCTTCGACAGCGCGATCTGCGCGAGCAGGTCGGCTTCGCCCATCGCGTGCTTCGGCGTGGACAGCAGCGCCAGCGCCAGCAGGTTGACCGGATTGACGTCCGCCGCGCGGTTGACGTGCTCCTGGATGCGCTGCGCCGCGGCATCCACGGTGGCCGACAGCCAGTCCGGCCGGTCGTTCTCGTCGAGCGGCTTGCCGTCCCAGGCGGGCGCATGCTCGGCGAGGATGTCGTTGAGCAGGATCGGTTCGCCGAAGTTCACCACGACCTGGCCGTAGTTGCTGCGCAGCACCTTCGGGATGCCCATCAGCAGGCCGAAGATGGATTCCTTCTCCTTCGGCTTGCCGGTCAGCTCGTCCTGGTAGCTGTCGCCTTCCATCAGCTTTTCGTAGCCGATGTAGACGGGCTGGAACATCACCGGACGCACCGGTTGCCGCAGGTAGGCGCGCACGGTCATCGCCAGCGTGCCGCCCTTGGGCTGCAGCAACCGGCCGGTGCGCGAGCGCCCGCCCTCGATGAAGTACTCGATCGAATAGCCGCCCGAGACCAGCTGCGCCACGTATTCGGAGAACACGGCCGAATACACGGCGCTGCCGCGGATCGAGCGGCGGATGAAGAAAGCGCCACCCTTGCGCAGCAGGGTGCCGATCACCGGCAGGTTGAGGTTGATGCCGGCCACGATGTGCGGCGGCACGATGCCGCGCGTGTACAGCAGGTAGCTCAGCAGCAGGTAATCCATGTGGCTGCGGTGGCTGGGCACGTAGACGACTTCGCGGCCCGGCGCGTCCTGCTTCAGCAGGTCGAGATGGTGGACCAGCACGCCGCGGTAGATCCGGTTCCACACCGCGGTCAGCAGGAACGAGGCCGAGCGCACCACCGGATGCGAATAGTCGGCCGCGATCTCGTACGCGATCGCGTGCGCCTTTTTCCACGCCGCCTCGAGGCTGCTCTTGTCGCGGCGCGCCTGGTCGGCGATCGCCTCGCGCACCGCGTCGGCGGCCAGCACCTTGTCGACGAGCAGCCGGCGCGTCGACAGGTCGGGGCCGATGATCGCCTCGCGGATGCGGTGGAAGTGCGTGCGCAGCACGCGCGAGAGCTTGCGCACCGTGCGCTCGGGCTCCAGCCCTTCCTCGAGCAACGCGCGCACCGACACCGGCGCGGCGAACTGCACCAGCGTGTCGCGCCCGTTGAGCAGGATCGCCAGCAGCCGGCGGAAGCGGCCGACCAGCGTCCAGTTCTCCGAGAACAGCACCTGGAACCAGCCGCTCTGCTTGTCCGGCGAACGGCCGACGAAGATCGATACCGGCACCAGCTTCACGTCGAGCGAGGGGTCGGCGCGGTGCGCCTCGATCAGCCGCGCGAGCGAACCGGAGTGGCTCTTGACCGGTTCGGGGGGCTTGTTCGTCGCGAGGTCGGCGACGCGGTTGAACGTGCTGCCGGCGTTGCGGCGCGACAGCGCGACATAGGCGCGCTTGCGGCCGAGCGGGTCGCCCGCCAGCGGGCGCAGCGGCGAGGGCAGGCCGGCGTCGCGGCAGGCGCGCTCCAGGATCAGCGCGTTCGACAGGCCGTAGTCCTCGAGCACGTAGCAGACCGGGCCGTCGAACTGCAGCTGCTCGGCGGCCGGCTCGATCCGCAGGCCGATCCACGG
>DATJDY010000360.1:0-2503 GCA_035497155.1 Luteimonas sp. | reverse complement strand
CTCATCTGGGCGCTGGCCACGCTCGGTGCGAGCGATGCGCAGGCGCTCGCGTTCTCGCTGCTGTGGCTGGCCAACTTCCTCGCGATGCTCGGCGCATCGCTGCTGGTGTTCGCGAGGCGCCCATCGCGGATCCGCTCGCGGCCCGGCGACCAGCCCGGCGGCATCGATTGGTCCATTGCCCCATCCCCCGAAGCCGAGGCGTCGCTCCGATGAAGAGATTGCTGGTTCCCGTCCTGCTGGCCCTTTCCGCATGCGCCACCACGACCCGGCACGTGCCTTTCACGGACGCGCGCGAGATCGAGCCCGCCCAGGTGATGGCGCCGGAGCTGTTCGCGCCGGCGCCGGACAGGCCGCTCCCGGTGAGCATCGTGCGCGAAGGCGGCCACGTGGGGCTGAAGATGCGGACCATGCTCGTCGTCGACGGCCATGCGGTGGCGATGCTTCCGCCGAAGGGCAAGTCCACGCTTTTCCTCGCGCCGGGCAAGCACGTGCTGGCCATCGGCTACGCGAAGCACCCGGAGTCGCGTCCGCTCGTGCAGCAGCAGTTCGAGGTCTCGGCGGGAGGGGCGAATAAATTCTCGCTGCGCCTGTTCCTGGGCCAGGATCCTGCCTTCGAACCGGTCGGTGGCGATCCCGCGATCGAGGACCGCACCACCGGCATCGCGCGTTCGACGGGCGAGACGACCTACTTCCTGCCGGAGTGCGGCATGAGCGCCATCGACGGGGGACGCACGCCCGCGGGGATCCGCATCGTGCAGGGACATTCGTGCGCGACCGCATCCTCGCCGGGCAAGGACGATGCGGAGCGGCCGAGTTGGTCGGACCTCGGCAACCTGGAGGAATATGCGGAGCCTGCCTCGATCGCCGGTTCGATCGATGCCGCGCTGGCCGCATCGGACTGGCACGACCGGCTCGTGGGCAAGACTGGCCGGCATCTGCCGGAGGGGCAGCGCTACGTCTATACCAGGCGCGCGGGATGGCTCGACCTGAAGCACGTCATGGCGACCTTGAGCAATCCGCTCACGGCCATTCCGGGCGCGTCGAGGTTCGCCTCGTGGGCGGTGGAAGTGGCGCAGGTCGTGGTGGCCCCGATGTCGGCATTCCGCAAGGAAGACGAGGTGTCCAACCACATCGGTGCGGACGCCGCGCTCTCGCGGTGGTATCGGCCCGGGATGCGGCGCTCGCGCGGCGCGATCGTGCAGGAAGCGATCGACCGGCTCGAGCCGATGACCCGGGAGCAGGCATTCGCCCACTTCGGGATCGGAGAACCCGCTTCCATGGCGAGGGCCGACTAGCCCCGTGAACTGCGCACGCGCCGTCGGCCAGCCGGCACCAGGCCGCGAGCGGTCGCCCAGCCGCCGGCCGCACCCAGGCCCTGCGCGAGGACGAACGCCAGCACGTCGCCGGGCCGGATCCCGGAGAAGCTTGCGGTGAGCGCGCGCGCCAGCGTGACCGCGGGGTTCGCGAACGACGTGCTTGCCGTGAACCAGTACGCAGCGAAGATGTAGGCCGCGACCAGCGCGGCGACCGCCTCGGGCTTGCAGCGTGCGCCGAGCTGGATCACCAGGACGAGGCCGAACGTCGCCACCGCCTCGCTGAGCCATTGCCCGAGACCGGTGCGCGCGTGCTCGCCGGGCTGCCAGAGCGCCTGGCCGAACATCGCATGCGCGAGCAGCACCCCGGCCACCGCTCCGATCAGCTGGAGGGCGATGTAGGCCGCCGCCTCGCGATTGCCGAGGCCGCGGTCGAAGCGGGCCGCCAGCGTGACCACCGGATTGAAGTGCGCGCCGGAGACCGGGCCGAGCACGACGATCAGCACGAACAGGATCGCCGCCGTCGCGCCGGCGTTCGCGAGCAGCGCGATGCCGTCGTTGCCGCCCGACAGCGCGACGCCCATGATCCCGGAGCCGACGACCGTCGCGAGCAGCAGCGCCGTGCCGAGGAACTCGGCGAGCAGCCGCTGCCGCAACGGCGCCGCGGCGCCGACACCGACGCCGGCCGCTTCGTCCGTGGCGCCGCTCACAGCGACGCCAGCAGCGCCTGCACGCGCCGCGCGATCTCGTCGCGCACGGCGCGGTAGCCGTCGTCGTCCATGTCCTTCGGATCGGGCAGCGCCCAGTCCTCGCGACGCTTCGCAGGCACCCACGGGCAATCGTCGCCGCAACCCATCGTGACCACCGCGTCGAATTCGCCGGTGACGTCGGCGAGCGATTTCGACGCATGCGTCGACAGGTCGTAGCCCAGTTCGCCCATGAAGCGCACGGCCTTCGGATTGATCCGCCCCGACGGTCGCGAGCCCGCGCTCATCGCCTCGATGGCGCCGCCGCCGTGCATGCGCGCGAAGGCCTCGGCCATCTGGCTGCGGTTGGAATTCTCGATGCACACGAACAGCACGCGCTTCATGTCCGGCTCCGGGAACGCAGGATCAGCAGCAGCCCGACTGCGGCGCGCAGCAGGACGAGCCCGTGCCCTTGTCGATCTTCGGCTTCACGCTGGCAATGTC
>DATJDY010000359.1:0-2799 GCA_035497155.1 Luteimonas sp. | reverse complement strand
CCGGCTGGCTGCGCGAATGCGGGCTCGAGCTCGAGGACGTGAGCGGCCTCGCCTACGAGCCGTGGCGCAACGCAGCGCGCGTTGGCGGCGGCACCTCGATCAATTACCTCGCCTGCGCGGTGAAGCCGTGACGGGAGTGTTCCCGCAACTGGTGCTGTTCGACCTCGACGGCACGCTGCTCGACAGTGCGCCGGACTTCGTCGCCACCATCGCCGTGCTGCGCTCGCGCCGCGGCGAGCCGCCGATGATGCCCGACGCGCTGCGCCCGCACGTCTCGAAGGGCGCGCGCGCGATGCTCGCCGCCGCGTTCCCCGCGCTGGACGATGCGGAGCGCGAAGCGCTGGTGCAGCCGTTCCTCGACGTCTACCGGCAGGAACTCGGCAAGCATGGCGCGCCGTTCGAAGGCATCGAGGCGTTGCTCGCCGCGATCGAGGACGGCGGCAGCCGCTGGGGCATCGTCACCAACAAGCCCGAGGCGCTGGCGCGTGCGCTGATGCCGCTGCTGGGCTGGGAGCGGCGTTGCGCGGTGCTGGTCGGCGGCGACACGCTGCCGGTGCGCAAGCCGGATCCGGCGCCGCTGCTGCACGCCGCGCGCGCCCAGAACCTCGGTGCGGCCGATTGCGCGTATGTCGGCGACGACGAGCGCGACATCCTTGCCGCGCGCGCCGCGGGCATGCCATCGATCGCCGCGTTGTGGGGCTACCGGCTCGACAGCGACGACCCGCTGGCCTGGCAAGCGTCCGCAGTGGCGGGATCGCCGGCCGACCTGCTCGACGCGGGCAGCTGGCCGCGCGCGTGAGCGACCAGGCGGCGCTCGAGGCCTTCCTCGACAAGTGGCGCGCGCGCTGGCCGGAATGGCGCATCGCCGAAGTCTTCGTGCCCGCGCGAGAGCGCGCGAAGACGCTCGCCTGGCTCGCCTTGCGGCAGGAACTCGCCGATGCCGCATGGGAGGGCGCCGATCCGCTGCCCGGCGCGGCGAAGCTCACGTGGTGGAACGACGAACTGCGTGGCTGGACGCAGGGCCGGCGCCGTCATCCGCTGGGCCTGGCGCTGCAGCGCGTCGCCGCGCCCTGGGACGCGCTGGCCGACGCGTTGCCGGTGCTCGAGGCAGCGCGTGAAGTCCCGCTTCAAGCGGGCGAGGGCGTTGCGTCCCTGCACGCCACGCTGGCGCCATTCGCGGTTGCGGGCGAAGGCGTTTCGGCCGCGATCGCCGCCGATGCCGGGCCACCAGCCGCACCGTCCGGGGCCGACATCCCCGCCGGCGCGCTTGCCGCCATCCTGGCCGCGATGCGCGCCATGGCCCGCGATGGCGAGCCTGCAGCGGCGAAAGCACTGCTGGGCGCCTGGCCGCGCCGGCCAACCGGCGTCCGCGCCGACCGCATCTTCGCCGCGCTGGCGAGAGATCGGCTGCGGGCGCTGTCGGCGCAAGAAGGGCCTCGCAACCTCGCGCCCTCGCACTGGCACGTACTGTGGGCGGCGTGGCGGGCCGGACGCAGCATTCCACGGGCGTGACCGGCCCGCAGCCCCCTCGCCGGTACAATGAGGCCATGCCACAACCCACGCGCCCGTCGCCGCTGCCCGATGTCGCTGCCGATCCGGCGGCGCTTGCGCGCGCGCTCGACTGGGTCGGCATGGACAACATCGCGTTGCCGGTCCGCATCGCGGGGCAGGGCGGCGACTCGCTGCAGGTCGCGGCGTCCGTCGATGTCGCGGTGGACCTGCGCGACCCCGCTGCGCGCGGCATCCACATGTCGCGCCTGTACCTGCGGCTGCAGGATGCGTTCGCGGCCGAGGCGATCACGCCCGGCGGCCTGCGCCGCGTGCTGGACGAACTCGTGGCGTCGCAGCAGGGGCTGTCGACCGCCGGGCGCCTGTCCGTGCGCTACGAACACCTGCTGCAGCGCGGCTCGCTGGCCAGCGGCCTGCTGGGCTGGAAGCGCTATCCGGTCGCGATCGAAGCGGTGCTGCGCGACGGCCACCTCAAGGTCGCGCTCGCGCTGGAAGTCGAATATTCGAGCACCTGCCCCGCGTCCGCTGCGCTGTCGCGGCAGCTCAACGCCGATCGTTTCGCCGGGGATTTCGCCGCGGCGCAACCATTGTCGACCGCCGTGGTGCGCGACTGGCTCGCGTCCGAACGCGGCCTGGCCGCGACACCGCACGCGCAACGCAGCCGCGCGAAGGTGCGCGTCGAACTGCGCCAGTCCTTCGACGGCCTGCCCGTCGCCGCGCTGGTGGACCTGCTGGAGGCCGCGCTCGGCACGCCCGTCCAGGCCGCGGTGAAACGCGAGGACGAGCAGGCCTTCGCCGAGCTCAATGCCGCCAACCTGATGTTCTGCGAGGACGCCGCGCGCCGCATCGCCGCCGCGCTCGCCGCCGACCCGCGCGTGGATCGCTTCGACGCCGAAGTCTCGCACTTCGAGTCGCTGCACCCGCACGACGCCGTCGCCCGCGTCTCGGGCTGATTTCTTTTAGCCACAGATCACACGGATTGAAAAGGATTGGGACAAGGCGGGCCATGTTTCCGCTCTTGCAGCTATTGCTTTTCTGATCGGTGTGATCTGTGGCAAAGCTCTTTCAGCGGTCGAAGCGGAGGCGCTGGCCGTTCGGCGTGCCGACGAGCTTCGCGCCGTCCCACGCCAGCACGCCGTTGACCCAGGTCGAGGCGATGCGCGAGCGGAAGGTCATGCCCTCGAACGGCGACCAGCCGCACTTCGACAGCACATCCTCGCGGCGCACGGTGAGCGGCACGTCGTCGATCAGCGCGAGGTCGGCGAAGTAGCCTTCGCGCAGGAAGCCGCG
>DATJDY010000358.1:0-2719 GCA_035497155.1 Luteimonas sp. | reverse complement strand
GGTGAGCTTGTCGCGCGTCTCGATCGACACCGCCTCCGAGTGGCCGTAGAACACCGGGACCCGGACCACCGTGGCGTTCACGCCGATCGATTCGTCGCCGAGGATCTTGCGCGTCTCCCATACCAGCTTCATTTCCTCGCTCGTGTAGCCGTTGTCGAGGAAGTCGCCGCCATGCGGGATGACATTGAACGCGATCTGCACCGGATACACCTCGGCCTCGACCGGCTGGAAGCTGAGCAACGCCGCCGTCTGCCGGCCGAGCTCCTCGAGCGCGCGGCGCCCGGTGCCGGAGACCGATTGGTAGGTGGCGACGTTGATCCGCTCGATGCCCGCGGCGCGATGCAGCGGCGCGAGCGCGACCAGCATCTGCATCGTCGAGCAATTGGGATTGGCGATGATGCCCCGCGGGCGCTGCTTCAGTGCCTCGGGATTGACCTCGGCCACCACCAGCGGCACGTCGTCGTCGCGGCGGAACGCGGAGGAGTTGTCGATCACCACCGCGCCGGCGGCGGCGAATTTCGGCGCGTACTCGCGCGAGACGTCGCCGCCCGCCGAGAACAGCGCGATGTCGACGCCGGCCGGGTCGAAGGTCGCGAGGTCGCGCACCATCACCTCTTCGTCGCCGAACGCCACCTCGCCGCCCGCGGAACGCTCGCTGGCCAGCGCGACCAGTTCGCCCACCGGGAATTTCCGTTCCGCGAGCACCGACAGCATCATCTCGCCGACCGCGCCCGTGGCGCCGACCACCGCAACCTTCAGCTTGCCCTTCAAAGCCTGCCTGCCTTGCATCGTCATCCTGGGATCCTGGGGGAAATGTCGCCGACATCGCCGCACTGCGCGCGATGCCGCAGCGCCTGGTCCATCAGCACCAGCGCCAGCATCGCTTCGCAAATGGGGACTGCACGGATGCCCACGCACGGGTCGTGCCGCCCCGTGGTGACCACCTCGATTTCGTTGCCATGCACGTCCAGGCTACGCCCGGGCAGGCGCAGGCTCGAAGTCGGCTTGAACGCAACCGACACCACAACGGCCTGGCCGCTGGAAATGCCGCCGAGGATGCCGCCCGCGTGGTTGGACAGGAAGCCCGCCGCCGTCGCTTCGTCGCGATGTTGCGTGCCCTTCTGCGCGATGCTGGCGAAGCCGTCGCCGATCTCCACGCCCTTGGCCGCGTTGATCGACATCATCGCCGCGGCGAGTTCCGCATCGAGCTTGCCGTACACCGGCTCGCCCCAGCCTGGCGGCACACCCGTGGCGACGGCGGTGACGCGCGCGCCGACCGAATCGCCGGACTTGCGCAGCGCATCCATGAAGCTTTCCAGCTCGGGCACCTGCGCGGCATCGGGCCAGAAGAACGGATTCGCGTCGACGGCGGCGAGATCGGCGCTGCGCGGCACCACCGGGCCGAGCTGCGCGAGCCAGCCGCGCACGACGACGCCGTGGCGCTGCGCCAGCCATTTCTTCGCGATGACGCCCGCCGCGACGCGCATCGTCGTCTCGCGCGCGGAGGCGCGACCGCCGCCACGCGAATCGCGGATGCCGTATTTCTGCCAGTAGGTGTAATCGGCGTGGCCGGGGCGGAACTGCTCGGCGATCGCGTCGTAGTCATTGCTGCGCGCATCGGTGTTGCGCACCAGCAGCGCGACCGGCGTGCCGGTGGTGCGGCCGTCGTACACGCCGGAGAGGATCTCGACCTCGTCCGCCTCGCGACGCTGGGAGGTGTGCCGGCTGCGGCCGGTGGCCCGGCGCGCGAGGTCGTCGACGAAATCCTCCGGCGCGAGTTCGAGTCCCGGCGGGCAACCGTCGACGACGCAGCCGATCGCGGGGCCGTGCGATTCGCCGAAGGTGGTGACGCGCAGCAACTGGCCGAAGGTGTTGGACATCGCCGCGCGGCCGTCGCTTAGAACAGGCCGGGCGCGTCGGCTTCGCCGGCGCCATCGGTGCCGTCGGCGCCATCGGTGCCGCCAGCGTCAACGGCAGTGGCAGTGGCGGTGGCGACGTGCGTAGCCGCGGCCGGCGCCGCCGCGCGTGCATCGGCCAGTGCGCTGATGCGCGCATGGTGCGCGACCAGGTCGTGGCGCTCGGCGACGAACACGCCCATCTGCCCGACCTTGAACTCGACCCAGGCCAGCGGCAGCTCCGGCAGCAGCTTCACCAGCGCTTCCTCCGCCTCGCCCACCTCGCAGACGAGCAAGCCGTCCTCGGTGAGGTGCAGCGGTGCATCGCGCAGGATCCGCAGCGCGAGGTCGAGGCCGTCGTGGCCCGCGCGCAGGCCGAGTTCCGGCTCGTGCGCGTATTCGGCCGGCAGCGCGTCGGTCTCGTCGTCGGTGACGTAGGGCGGGTTGGTGACGATCAGGTCGTAGTGCTCGCCCGACAGCGCCGAGAACAGGTCCGAACGCAGCAGGCGCAGGTTGCGCACGTGCAGGCGTCCTTCGTTCTCGCGCGCGAGCGACAGCGCCTCGTCCGACAGGTCCACGCCGTCGACGTGCCAGTCGGGGTTGTAGTGCGCCATCGCGATCGCGATGCAGCCGGAACCGGTGCACAGGTCGAGCGCGCGGCGCACTTCGCGGCCGCCGAGCCAGGGCTCGAAGCCGCGCTCGATCAGTTCGGCGATCGGCGAGCGCGGCACCAGCGCGCGCGGGTCCGACTTGAACGAGAGCCCGGCGAACCACGCCTCGCCCGCGAGGTAGGCGGCCGGCACCCGTTCCTCGATGCGGCGCAG
>DATJDY010000357.1:0-1744 GCA_035497155.1 Luteimonas sp. | reverse complement strand
GGTGAGCTTGTCGCGCGTCTCGATCGACACCGCCTCCGAGTGGCCGTAGAACACCGGGACCCGGACCACCGTGGCGTTCACGCCGATCGATTCGTCGCCGAGGATCTTGCGCGTCTCCCATACCAGCTTCATTTCCTCGCTGGTGTAGCCGTTGTCGAGGAAGTCGCCGCCGTGCGGGATCACGTTGAACGCGATCTGCACCGGATACACCTCGGGTTCCACCGCCTGGAAGCTGAGCAGCCCCGCGGTCTGGCGGCCGAGTTCCTCCAGCGCGCGGCGCCCGGTGCCGGAGACCGACTGGTAGGTCGACACATTGATGCGCTCGATGCCCGCGGCGCGATGCAGCGGCGCCAGCGCGACCAGCATCTGCATCGTCGAGCAATTGGGGTTGGCGATGATGCCGCGCGGGCGCTGCTTCAGCGCTTCCGGGTTGACCTCGGCCACCACCAGCGGCACGTCGTCGTCGCGGCGGAACGCGGAGGAGTTGTCGATCACCACGGCACCGGCAGCGGCGAATTTCGGCGCGTACTCGCGCGACACGTCGCCACCGGCCGAGAACAGCGCGATGTCGACGCCGGCGGGATCGAAGGTCGCGAGGTCGCGCACCATCACTTCGTCGTTGCCGAACGCCACCTCGCCGCCCGCGGAACGCTCGCTCGCCAGCGCGACCAGCTCGCCGACCGGGAACTTGCGCTCCGCCAGGATCGACAGCATCACCTCGCCGACCGCGCCGGTGGCGCCGACCACCGCAACCTTCAGCCTGCCTTTCAAATCGTGCCTGCCTTGCATCGTCATCCTGGAATCCTGGGGAATACATCGCCGACGTCGCCGCATTGCGCGCGGTGCCTGAGCGCCTGGTCCATCAGCACCAGCGCGAGCATCGCCTCGCAGATCGGTACCGCGCGGATGCCCACGCAGGGATCGTGCCGCCCCGTCGTGGCCACTTCGATTTCCTTGCCGTGCACGTCCAGGCTGCGCCCGGGCAGCCGCAGGCTCGAGGTCGGCTTGAACGCGACCGACACCACCACCGCCTGGCCGCTGGAAATGCCGCCGAGGATGCCGCCCGCGTGGTTCGACAGGAAGCCCGCCGCGGTCGCCTCGTCGCGATGCTGGGTGCCTTTCTGCGCGACGCTGGCGAAACCGTCGCCGATCTCGACGCCCTTGGCCGCGTTGATCGACATCATCGCCGCCGCGAGTTCCGCATCGAGCTTGCCGTACACCGGCTCGCCCCAGCCCGGCGGCACGCCGGTGGCGACGGCGGTGACGCGCGCGCCGACCGAATCGCCCGACTTGCGCAGCGCGTCCATGAAGCTTTCCAGCTCCGGAACCTGCGCGGCATCGGGCCAGAAGAACGGATTCGCGTCGACGGCGGCGAGATCCGCGCTTCGCGGGAGCACCGGGCCGAGCTGCGCGAGCCATCCGCGCACGACGACGCCGTGGCGCTGCGCGAGCCATTTCTTCGCGATGACGCCGGCCGCGACGCGCATCGTCGTCTCGCGCGCGGAGGCGCGGCCGCCGCCACGCGGATCGCGGATACCGTACTTCTGCCAATAGGTGTAGTCGGCGTGGCCAGGGCGGAACTGTTCGGCGATCGCGTCGTAGTCCTTGCTGCGCGCGTCGGTGTTGCGCACCAGCAACGCCACCGGCGTGCCGGTGGTGCGGCCGTCGTACAGGCCCGACAGGATCTCGACCTCGTCCGCCTCGCGACGCTGGGAGGTGTGCCGGCTGCGGCCGGTGGCGCGGC
>DATJDY010000356.1:0-10431 GCA_035497155.1 Luteimonas sp. | reverse complement strand
GCGTGCTCGCCAACTTCATGTTCGCGCTGCTGCTGGCGCGTTCGACCGCATCGAACCCGGGACGCGCGGCATGAGCGGCGTCGCGCTCGACCGCGACGGCATCCTCGCGCTGGTCCCGCACCAGGGCGCGATGTGCCTGTGGGACGAGGTGGTGTCCTGGGATGGCGAAAGGATCGCGTTGCGCGCGCGCAACCACGCCGACCCCATGCATCCGCTGCGCGACGGCGCCGGCTTGCGCGGCCTGCACCTGTGCGAATACGGCGCCCAGGCAATGGCCGTGCACGGCGGCCTGCGCGCGCAGGCCGCGGGCGGTCGCGCAACCCCGGGCCTGCTGGTGGCCCTGCGCGGTGTCGGCGTGCACCGCGCGCGCATCGACGATCTGACGGGCGCGATCGAGGGCGAGGCCGAGTTGCTGGTCGATGGCGATGCCGGCTGGCAGTACGCGTTCCGCATCACGCATGCGGGCGAGCTGCTCGCCGAAGGCCGCGCCGCGGTGATCCCGATGGCGGCACACGAAGGAGCAACGGCATGAGCGATCCGGCTGCGCCCAGCGACTCGACGGCCTCGACGCCGCAGGCGGCCACGCGCCGCCGCGCGCTGGTCACCGGCGGCAGCGGCGACATCGGCGGCGCGATCTGCCGCAGGCTCGCGGCCGACGGACTGCACGTCGTCGTCCATGGCCACGCCAACGTCGCGCGCGCCGCAGCCGTGGCCGCCGGGATCCGCGAGGCCGGCGGCAGTGCGGAGGCCGTCGCCTTCGACGTCGCCGACAGCGATGCCGCGCGCGCCTCCATCGATGCGCTGCTGCACGACGGCCCGCTGCACGTGCTCGTCAACAACGCCGGGATCCACGACGACGCGCCGCTCGCCGGCATGTCGGATGCGCAGTGGAAGCGCGTCGTCGACGTGTCGCTGCACGGTTTCTTCCACGTGACCCAGCCGCTGCTGCTGCCGATGGCCCGCGCCCGCTTCGGCCGCATCGTCAGCATCTCCAGCGTCGCCGCGGTGCTCGGCAACCGCGGCCAGGCGAATTACGCCGCGGCCAAGTCCGCGCTGCACGGCGCCACGCGCTCGCTGGCGCGAGAAATGGCCGGGCGTGGCATCACCGCGAACGTGGTCGCGCCGGGCGTGATCGCAGGCGCGATGGCCGCGGAAGCCTTCCCGCCGGAACTCGTGAAGCAGCTCGTACCCGCGGGCCGCGCCGGCACGCCGGACGAAGTCGCCGCGCTGGTCGCGTTCCTGTGTTCCAAGTCAGCCGGCTACATCAACGGCCAGGTCATCGGCATCAACGGCGGCATGGGCTGAGCCGGCGACGACCTGCCGCCGGGCGCCGGCGCGTCAGCCGCGCTGCGGTTGCAGCGTGGCGGCGAACTCGCCGTCCGGATCGTCGATCACCGGCGGGTTGGCGCGGATCTCGCGATACACCGCGGGCAGCCCGCCATGGCGCACCGCCTGCAGCACGATGTGGCTGGTGATCCGCCACAGGTCGCGCAAGGGCCGGAAATGGCTGGCGCGGAACTGTTCCTGCGAATGCACGCTCTTGTAGCGCGACTCGATCGGCACCGACACGCAGCGCACGCCGAGGCGCCGCGAGGCCGAGATCATGATCTGCGCCTCGAACACGAAGTCCTCGCCGGGCACGTCCTCCAGCGCGGCGACCACGGCCGGATACAGGCGCTGGCCGCTCTGGCTGTCGGCCACCTGGTAACCGGTGCCCCAGGCCAGGCCCCAGTCGCCGAATTCGTTCGCGAGACGGCGCAGCAGCGGCTTCTGCGAGCGACGGCGCAAGCGGGCGCCGATCACCACGCAGCCCGGGTGCCGGTTTGCCGCCGCGAGCAGGCGCGGGATGTCGGCGCCGGAATGCTGCCCGTCGCCGTCCATGGTCGCGACCGCGCGTGCGCCCTGGCGCAGCGCCTCGCGGAAACCGTCGCGCAGCGAGGCGCCCTTGCCCAGGCGCGTCGCATGCCGCAGCAGCGTCACCGGCAGGCCTTCAAGTTGCGCGACGGTGTCGTCGTCGGAGCCGTCGTCCACCACGATCACGTTCGGGCACTCGGCGAGCGCGCCTTCGACCACGCCGCGGATGCGCAGCGCTTCGTTGAGCGCCGGAATCACCACGGCGATGTCGCCGCGGTCCAGCGGCATCCGGTCGATGGGCGCGCGGGCGACCGGCGTGCGATTGGGGGACGAGGCAGCGTCATCCATGGGCGATCTCCACGCGCAGGGCACGACCCGGCCCGGCATCCAGCTGAAGGAGGTCCACGCCGGAGGCGAGGGCCTGGAACAGGGGCAGCATGGGCGCCATCGCGTTAGCGCCGAGTCGTTGCGCCAGCGGGCCGGACGGTGCCGGAGCGGTCGCATCCACGAAGGTGCCTCGCAGGCGCGGCAGGTGCGGGTCCGCGTTCCGCGACAACACCAGCGCGCCGCCGAGCAGGCCTTCGCTGGGCGACACCGCGGCGAGCGGGCCGGCCGAGGGCGCGTCGTACGCGACCAGCAGGACCCGCGACGCGCCTGTTCCGAGTTGCGACATCGCCTCGACCAGACCCTGCGCGAACGTCGCGCCGAAGCTGCTGATCGCGGTCGCCGGCGCGTGGCTGCCCGTCCCGATGGTCCAGTAACCGGCCGCCGCGTTGTGCACCGAGTTGTGGAAGCGCGTGGGCGACAGCGCGGTCGGGTCGGTGGCGAGCGTCGAGCAGATGTAGTCGGTGATGCCGAGGTCGCCGTGCGTCGACGCGAACACCGACGGCAACAGCGCCGGATCGGCGCCTGCGGCGCGGCACGCGGCCAGCGCCGCTTCGAGCGCGACCGCGACGCTGGCCGGCGCGCGCCGGCGTTCGTTTGCAGGCAGCAGTTCCGGCGACGGCCGCGAAGGCGCGTCGGCGGGCAGCGCACCCGTCGCCACGAAGGCGCGCGCCGCCTCCCACGACGGCAGCCCGTCCGCCCAGAACCCGATGCCTTCCACGTGGGCGACGAGGCGGGTCATCGGCCCGTCTCGAACAGTAGCGAGCAGTTGTTGCCGCCGAAGCCGAAGGAATTGTTCATCGCGTAGCGCACCGGACGCTCGGCGTTGTCGAAGCGGATCTGCGGGCCGCAGGCCGGATCCGGCGTGGTGCTGTTGAGCGTGCCCGGCAACATCCCGTCGCGCAGGGCCAGCAATGCGAACACCGATTCGACGATGCCGGCGGCACCGAGCGTATGCCCGGTCCAGCCCTTGGTCGAACCGGCGTGCAGGGACGCCGGGAACAGCGCCGCCACTGCGCGCGCCTCGACGGCGTCGTTCGCCGGCGTCGCGGTGCCGTGCAGGTTGAGGTAGCCCACCTTGCCCGGCGCGATGCCCGCGCGGTCGAGGGCTGCCTGCATCGCCAGGCGCGCGCCGAGGCCTTCCGGATGCGGCGAAGACATGTGGTACGCGTCGCTCGACTCGCCGTAGCCGCACAGCGTTGGCGCGTCCTCGCGGGGCCGCGCGCGCTCGAGGATGGCGAAGCCGCCGGCCTCGCCGAGCGAAAGGCCATCGCGCGCGACGTCGAACGGGCGGCACGGCTCGCGCGAAACGAGCCCGAGCGAGTTGAAGCCGAACAGCACGCTGCCGCACAGGGTGTCTACGCCACCGACCAGCGCCGCGTCGGCGATGCCGGCGTGGATCAGGCGCGCAGCCTGCGCGAACACCTTCGCGCTCGAGGAGCACGCGGTCGCGACCGTCACGCAGGGTCCGAGCAGCTGCGTGGCCGCCTGCACGAAGCCGCCGAGCGAATGCGGCGTATGCAATTGCGGCGGCAGCAGGTCCGGCGGGAAGGCGCCGTCCGCGTCGAGGCGCGTGTACGCTTCCTCGGTCGCGCCGATGCTCGACGTCGAGGTGCCGACCACGATCGCCACGCGCGCCGCGCCATGGCGTTCGCGCAGCAGCGCGATCGCCCCGGGCAGGCCGTCCTGCTGCAGCGCGAGCCAGGCCAGGCGGTTGTTGCGGCAATCCCACCGAGCCCATTGCGCGGGCAAGGGCGCGTCCTCGAGCCCGTCGACCCGGCCGATCCAGGTCTCCAGCGCCGGCGCGGCCTCGAAATCGTTGCGGCGCAGCCCGCCCCGCCGTCCGCGCAGCGCCTCCAGCTGCATGGCGCAGCCGCGCCCGAGGGCGGTGGTGGCGGTGAAGGCGCGGATCGCGAGTGGCGGCAAGGGCGGCGGGTTCGTCGCGGGCGACAAGCAAGGGATCCGATGGAGGGAAAGGACGGCCCGGAACTGCGGCTGGCTTGAGTATAGCCAGCGCCAACGTGAGGCCAGCGTGGCGTCCGCGCGCGCGATCCCGGGAACCCGGCGGAGCAAACCAATTGCACGGGTCCCCCGGCCCGGACCGCTGCTAGCATGCGGGGGCGGTGCGCCGTCCGCACCGATCGGGGACCTTCCGCATGCATTCGAGCACCGCGCGGCGCCTGCCCGGCGCCCTCCTGGCCGTCCTGGCGCTGGCCGCCACGCCCACCATCGCCTCCGCGTCCGGCCGCACCCTGGCCGATGCCGACTATGCCCGTGCCGAAAGCTTCCTCGGCAACAACGCCGGTCCGCTGGTGGACCATGCGGTGACCCGCGTGACCTGGCTGGGCGATGACCGCTTCTGGTATCGCGACCACGACGCCAGCGGCGACCATTTCATGGTGATGGGCATCGGCCAGGGCGCGAAGCCCGCCACCGCCTTCGACCACGCCCGACTCGCCGAGGCGCTGTCGAAGGCCACCGGCAAGCCGGTGAAGGCCGACAAGCTGCCGGTCACCAGCTTCACCGTCGCCGCCGATGGCGGTTACACGATCAGCACGCGCGGCAAGGATTACCTCTGCGACGCGGCGCTCAAGGCCTGCGCCGAATCCACGGCCAAGGGCGGCGACGAGCCCGGCGTGCGTTCCCCGGACGACAAGTCCGAAGCCTTCGTGCGCGACTGGAACCTGTGGGTGCGCGACGTCGCGACCGGCAAGGAAACCCAGCTCACCCGCGACGGCACGACCGACTACGGCTACGCCACCGACAACGCCGGCTGGGTCCACAGCGACCGCGCGATCGTGCTGTGGTCGCCGGATTCCAAGCGCATCGCCACCTTCCAGCAGGACCAGCGCAAGACCGGCTCGATGACGCTCGTGTCCACGAAGGTCGGCCACCCGGACGTGCAGACCTGGAAGTACCCGTTCGTCGGCGACAAGGACATCACCATGATCGAGCGCGTCATCGTCGACGCGTCGACCGGCAAGGTGCTGCGCCTGAAGATGCCGCCGGACCAGCACCGCTCCACCCAGTGCGACGACGTCAGCTGCTTCGGCGGCTGGGAGGACGTGCAGTGGGCGCCCGATGCGAAGACGCTCGCGTTCGTGTCCAGCTCGCGCGACCACAAGGACGCGTGGCTGAAGATCGCCGACACGTCGACCGGCGCGATCCGCGAGGTGATGCACGAGCACGTGCCGACCTGGTTCGAGAGCGGCATCGATGCGATCAACTGGCGCTACCTCGCGAAGAGCGGCGAGATCCTGTGGTGGAGCCAGCGCACCAACTGGGGCGAGCTGTACCTCTACGACGCGGCGACCGGCAAGCTGAAGCATGCGGTGACCAGCGGCGACGGCAACGTCGCCGAGGTGGTGCGCGTCGATGAGTCCTCGCGCACCGTATGGTTCACCGGCACCGGCCGCACCGCCGGACTCGATCCGTACTACCAGCAGCTGTTCAAGGTCTCGCTCGACGGCGGCGCCCCGGTGCTGCTGACGCCGGAGCCGGCCAACCACACGATCACGCTGTCGCCGGACGGCAAGCATTTCGTCGATTCCTGGTCCACGCCGGTCGAACCGCAGGTCGCGGTGCTGCGCGATTCGAACAGCGGGGCCACCGTCGCGCCGATCGCCACCGCCGACATTTCGCGCCTGAAGGCCGCCGGCTGGGTGCCGCCCGTGCAGTTCACGGTGAAGGCGCGCGACGGCAAGACCGACCTCTACGGCCTGATGTTCAAGCCGACGAACTTCGATGCGTCGAAGAAGTATCCGGTCGTCGATTACGTGTATCCCGGCCCGCAGGTGGGTTCGGTCGGCAGCCGCAGCTTCAGCCCGGCGCGCGGCGACCACCAGGCGCTCGCAGAACTCGGCTTCATCGTCGTGCTGATCGACGGCATGGGCACCCCGTACCGCTCCAAGGCCTTCCACGACGGTTACGCCGGCGACGTCGCCGACAACACGCTGCCCGACCAGGTCGCGGGCCTGAAGGAACTCGGCGCGCGCAACCCGTGGATGGACCTCGGCCGCATCGGCATCTGGGGCCACTCAGGCGGCGGCAACGCCACCGCGGGCGCGATGTTCCATTACCCGGACTTCTTCAAGGTCGGCTGGGCGGAAAGCGGCAACCACGAGAACCGCAACTACGAGGACGACTGGGCGGAGAAGTGGCAGGGCCTGCTGGCGACCGACAAGGACGGCAAGACCAACTACGACACCCAGGCCAACTGGAAGTACGCGAAGAACCTGAAGGGCAAGCTGATGCTGACGCACGGCCTGCTGGACGACAACGTGCCGCCGTCCAGCACGTTGCTGGTGGTCGACGCGCTGATCAAGGCCAACAAGGACTTCGACCTGATCCTGCTGCCGAACGCGCGCCACGGCTACGGCATGGATTCGTACTACATCATGCGCCGGCGCTGGGACTACTTCGTGCGCAACCTCGCGGGCGACACGCCGCCCGACGAGTACCGGATCGCGCCGCCGCAGATGTAACCAGAAACGCTGTCAGCCGCAGATTTCACAGATCTAGAAGGATTTGGCCCAGGAACCTCAAAACTCCCGGGCCAATCTTTTTTCATCTGTGGAATCTGTGGCAGCTTTAGCCGTTGCTTCTACGGTTTCTGGCCGAAGAGGATCTTCCTCTCGGCGTCGGAGAGCGGCTGGCCCGCGGCGGGGTTCACGGTCTTCGCGAGCGCGTAGGCGCGCTTCGCAGCGGGACGTGCGGCGATCGCGGCGTGCCAGCGGCGCACGTCCGGGAAGGGCTCGAGGTCGAGCGGCGCCTTGTCGTACGGGCTGATCCACGGATGGCAGGCCATGTCGGCGATGCCGTAGTCGCCGGCGATGAACTCGCGGCCGCGCAGGTGCTTGTCCAGAACGCCGAGCAGGCGCATGGATTCGTTGCGATAGCGGTCCTGCGCGTAAGGGATCCGTTCCGGCGCATAGACGCTGAAATGGCCGTGCTGGCCCGTCATCGGCCCCAGCCCCGCGGCCTGCCAGAACAGCCATTGCAGCGCCTCGCAGCGGCCGCGCAGGTCGACCGGCAGGAAGCGCCCGGTCTTCTCGGCGAGGTACTGCAGGATCGCGCCCGACTCGAAGACCGCGAGCGGCCCGCCGCCATCGGCGGGCGCATGGTCGACCAGCGCCGGCATCTTGTTGTTGGGCGAGATCGCCAGGTAGGCCGGTTCGAACTGCGCGCCCTTGCCGATATCCACCGGGACGATCCGCCAGGGCTGCGCGGCGCCGGCTTCGTCCAGTTCTTCCAGCATCAGCGTGATCTTGTGGCCGTTGGGCGTGGGCCAGTAGTACAGGTCGAGCATGGCGGCTCCTGCGACACGGGCCTCCCAGCCTAGCGCGAAGCGGCCGGCACCGTTTACGCTGCGGCTTCATCCGCTGTCAGCGCCTCCGCATGTCCGATCCGAACCGCTCCATCCAGGCGTTCCCGCTGTCCCCGCTCTCCGCGCTGATCTTCTCGTCGCGCTGGCTGCAGCTGCCGCTCTACCTCGGGCTGATCGTCGCGCAGGCGGTGTACGTGTTCCTGTTCGCGAAGGAACTCTGGCACCTGATCCACGAGGCGATCACGCTCAACGAGCAGGACATCATGCTGATCGTGCTGGGCCTGATCGACGTGGTGATGATCTCCAACCTGCTGGTGATGGTGATCGTCGGCGGCTACGAGACCTTCGTGTCGCGGCTGCGCCTGGAAGGCCACCCGGACCAGCCCGAATGGCTGAGCCACGTCAACGCCTCGGTGCTGAAGGTGAAGCTGGCGATGGCGATCATCGGCATTTCGTCGATCCACCTGCTGAAGACGTTCATCGAGGCCGGCACGCTCGGCCTGCCGGTGTGCGCGCAGGTGGCGCCGGGCATGACGTGCACGCGCTTCACCGAGGGCGGCGTGATGTGGCAAACGATCATCCACTGCGTGTTCATCCTGTCGGCGATCGGGATCGCCTATACCGACCGGATCATGCAGGCGACTTCCAGTCGCCGCGAAGAACACGCCCACTAGCATTAGTCGCAGCCTGCGCGCCCGCCGCCGGTAGAATGGCGGGATGGATGTCTCCCACCTGCTCGACGGGCTGAACCCGGCCCAGCGCGAAGCGATCACCGCGCCGGCGGGCCACTACCTGATCCTGGCCGGCGCGGGTTCGGGCAAGACCCGCGTCCTGACGCATCGCATCGCCTGGCTGCACGAGGTGCACGGCGTGCCGCTGCACGGCATCCTCGCGGTCACCTTCACCAACAAGGCCGCCGCGGAAATGCGCGGCCGCGCCGAGCGCCTGCTCGAGCGTTCCGGCCGCGGTGGCGCGCGCGGCATGTGGATCGGCACCTTCCACGGCATCGCCCACCGGCTACTCCGGCTCCACTGGCAGGACGCGAACCTGCCGGAAGGCTTCCAGGTACTCGATTCCGACGACCAGCAGCGCCTGGTGAAGCGCGTCGTGCAGCAGCTCGAGCTCGACGAGGCGCGCTTCCCGCCGCGCCAGGTCGCGTGGTGGATCAACGCGCAGAAGGACGAGGGCCGGCGCCCGCAGCACCTGCAGCCTGCGAAGGACGACGTGTGGCTCGACGCGATGCAGCGCTGCTACGCGCTTTACCAGGAGCGCTGCGACCGGGCGGGGCTGGTCGACTTCGCCGAACTGCTGCTGCGCGCGCTGGAACTGGTGCGCGACAACCCCCAGCTGCTCGCGCACTACCGGCGCCGCTTCGGCGAACTGCTGGTGGACGAGTTCCAGGACACCAACGCGATCCAGTACGCCTTCATCCGCCTGCTCACCGGCAGCGACGGCCACGTGTTCGTGGTCGGCGACGACGACCAGGCGATCTACGGCTGGCGCGGCGCGAAGGTCGAGAACGTGCAGCGCTTCCTGGCCGATTTCCCCGGCGCCACGACGCTGCGGCTCGAGCAGAACTACCGCTCCAGCGCGAACATCCTCAACGCCGCGAACGCGGTGATCGTCCACAACCCGGACCGCCTCGGCAAGCAGCTCTGGACCGACAGCGGCGAGGGCGATCCGATCGACCTGTACGCCGCCTACAACGAGATCGACGAAGCGCGCTTCGTGGTGGAGCGCATCCGCCAGTGGGTGCGCGACGGCGGCAGCCACGGCGAGGCGGCGATCCTGTACCGCAGCAACGCGCAGTCGCGCGCCTTCGAAGAGGCGCTGCTCGCCGAACAGATCCCGTACCGCGTCTACGGCGGCATGCGCTTCTTCGAGCGCGCCGAGGTGAAGGACACGCTGGCCTACCTGCGCCTGGTGTCGAACCGCGACGACGACGCGGCCTTCGAGCGGGCGGTCAACACGCCCACGCGCGGCATCGGCGAGCGCACGCTCGGCGAAGTGCGGCAGCAGGCGCGCGGCGCCGGCCTTTCGCTGTGGAACGCGGCGCGCTGCTGTGCCGAAGGCGGCGCACTGGCCGGGCGCGCGCGCAACGCGCTGGCCGGCTTCCTCGGGCTCGTCGATGCGCTCGCCGCCGAAGTCGCGGAACTGCCGTTGCCGGAGAAGATCGACCACGTGCTCGCCCGCAGCGGGCTGCGCGAGCATTACGCCGCCGAATCGAAGGGCTCGCTCGATTCGCGCACCGAGAACCTGGACGAACTGGTCTCCGTCGCCTCGCGCTTCGTGCAGCGCGACGAGGACGACGAAGCCGCGCCCACCGGCGAGCTGGTGGCGTTCCTGTCGTATGCGGCGCTCGAGGCCGGCGAAGGCCAGGCGCAGGCGGGCGAGGACGGCGTGCAGCTGATGACGCTGCACAGCGCCAAGGGGCTCGAGTTCCCGATCGTGTTCCTGGCGGGCCTCGAGGAAGGCCTGTTCCCGAGCGGCCGTTCGCTGGAAGAAAGCGGGCGGCTCGAGGAGGAACGGCGCCTCGCCTACGTCGGCATCACCCGCGCGCGGCAGAAGCTGGTGCTGTCGTATGCCGAAGCGCGGCGCATCCACGGTTCCGACATGTACGGCATCCCGTCGCGCTTCCTGCGCGAGATCCCGGCGGCGTTGCTGCACGAGGTGCGGCCGCGCGTCCATGTATCGCGGCCGATGGCGGCGGCGATGCCGTCGCGCGCGCGCAATGCCGGCCACGCGTCGCTGGAAGCGCCGGCGATCCGGCTCGGCCAGAACGTGCGGCATCCAAGCTTCGGCACGGGCTTCGTCACCGATGTCGAAGGCAGCGGCGCGCATGCGCGCGTGCAGGTGAATTTCGACGA
>DATJDY010000355.1:0-16333 GCA_035497155.1 Luteimonas sp. | reverse complement strand
CGATGACCACGGCCTCGGTCAGCACGCGCACGAATTCGCCGACCGAATCCTCGACCGAATGCGGCTGGTCGGAAACCTTGCGCAGTTGCATGCCGAGCGGCAGGGTCTTCTGCAGGCGCTCGAATTCCGAGTCCAGGGTCTTGCCCAGGCGGATGATGTCGCCGCCGTTCTTCATCGCTACCGCCAGGCCGATCGCGTCCTCGCCCATGAAGCGCATCTTCGGCGCGGCCGGATCGCTGAAACCGCGTTGCACCGTGGCGATGTCGCCGAGGTGGAAGGTGCGGTCGCCGGCGCGGATCGGGAAATCGCGGATCGCCGCGACCGAGCCGAAGCTGCCGCTGATGCGCAGCTGCACGCGTTCGCTAGGACCCTCGAAGAAGCCGGCCGCGGTAATCGCGTTCTGCTGGTCGAGCGCGTCCTTGACCGCCGCCAGCGGGATGCCGAGCGTGGCCAGCTTGGCGTTGTCGACCTCGATGAAGACTTTCTCGTCCTGCAGGCCGAGCAGTTCGATCTTGCCGACGTCGGGCACGCGCTGCAGTTCCAGCTCGATCCGGTCGGCGTAATCCTTGAGCACCGCGTAATCGAAGCCCTTGCCGGTCAGTGCGTAGATGTTGCCGAAGGTGTCGCCGAACTCGTCGTTGAAGAACGGGCCGACCACGCCCTCGGGCAGGGTCGGGCGGATGTCGCCGATCTTCTTGCGCACCTGGTACCAGAGGTCCGGCACGTCCCTGGACGGCATCGAGTCGCGCGCCATGAAGATCACCTGCGACTCGCCCGGGCGCGAGTACGAGCGGATGAACTCGTACTTGCCGGTGGTCATCAGCTGCTTCTCGATGCGCTCGGTGACCTGTTCGGCCACCTGCGCGGCGGTCGCGCCGGGCCACAGCGTGCGCACCACCATCGCCTTGAAGGTGAACGGCGGGTCCTCCGACTGGCCGAGGTGGCGATACGACCACGCGCCGACGAGCGCGAGTACCAGCATCGCGTAGACCACGAGCGAGCGGTTGCGCAGCGCCCACTCCGAGAGGTTGAAGCGCATGGACTAATGCTTCCGCGCAGCGACGGCGGGAGCAGGCACGACCTGCGCCACCGGCCGGTTGTCGCGGTCCACCGGCGCGACGACCTCGCCCGCGCGCAGCAGATGCCCGCCCGCGGCGACGATCCAGTCGCCCGCGGACACGCCGTCGAGCACCGGCACGCTGTCCTCGGCATACGGACCCAGTCGCACTGGCGCGAGGCGCACGCGATGCGTCGGCGGGTCGAGGACCCACAGCGCCTTGCCGCCGCTCGCCCCCGGTTGCACGGCAGCCAGCGGCACGGCGAGGTTCGCGCCGCCCGGTGCCGCGGCGAAATACACGCGCGCGCTCTGGCCGAGGCCATCCGCGGCGACCTGCGCATCGTCCAGCGCCACGCGCGCGGCGTAGGTGCGCGTCTGCGCATCGGCCGCCGGCGAGATCTCGCGGATGTGCGCGGACAGGCGCTTGCCGGGCGCGTTCCACAATTCGACCTGCGCGGGCTGCCCGACCGCGAAGTCGCGCACGCGCGCTTCGGGCAGCGCGATCGCGATCTCGCGCGCGCCGTCGGCGGCGAGGCCGAAGATGGCCTGGCCGGCGGCAACCACCTGCCCGGCTTCGGCCTGGCGCAGCGCGATGACGCCGTCGCGCGGCGCGAGCAGCCGCGCGTAACCGGCGGCGTTCCGCGCCGCGTCGTAATTCGCACGCGCGGCCTTCGCCTGCCCGGCAGCCGCCGCTTGCGCCGCGTCCTGCGCGTCGAGCGCGGAGCGGCTCACCAGTTGCTGCCGCGCGAGGGTGGCGTAGCGCGCACGGTCGGCGGAAGCGCGGGCGAACTCGCCTTGCGCCGCGGCGAGTTGCGCCTGCGCGGCGGCGGCCTGCAACTGCAGGTCCTGCGCGTCGAGCTCGGCGAGCACCTGGCCGGCGCGCACGCGATCGCCGACATCGACATCGCGGCGCACCAGCTTGCCGCCGACGCGGAACGACAGCGCGCTTTCCTCGCGCGCCCGCACCTCGCCTGCGAACGCGAGGCCGCCCGGATCGCCGGCCGAGCCCGGATGCACCACGAGCACCGCGCGCGGCGCAGGCGCATCCGGCGCCTTGCCGCCGCAGGCGGATTGCGCGAGCGCAAGCGCGACCACCCACATCGCCGGCCATGCCGCATTCGACAATCGCGACCTGGCGCGTGCCCGATCCCTGGTCTTCACGCTGGTCTCCCGCTTCGCCCGCATGGCGCGTCTCCGATGCCCGCCGGCAGATTAATGAACCGGTCGGTATGCTATAAATAACGAACCCAATAGTCTAGTATTGATTTCATGTCCAGCCGTCCTGTCCCCGCCAGTCCCGTCGCCCCTGCTGCCCCGGCCCCTCGTCCGACCGCGGCGCCCGGCCGGCCGAAGGACCTGGAGAAGGGCAGCGCGATCCTGGAAGCCGCCCGCCAGCTGTTCACCGGCCAGGGCTTCGACGCGACCAGCATGGACCAGATCGCGACCGCGGCCGGCGTCTCCAAGCTCACCGTCTACAGCCACTTCGGCGACAAGGAAACGCTGTTCGCCGCGGTGGTGAAGTCCTATTGCGAGCAGCAGCTCCCCGATGCGCTGTTCGACGAGCAGCCGGGCTTGCCGTTGCGCGAGCGGCTGCTGGGCGTCGCGCGCGCGTTCTTCGGCATGATCAGCGCGCCGGAGGCCGTCGCCGGCCACCGCATCCTGTGCTCGCCGCGGATGGCGGAATCGCCGCTGCCGCGCATGTTCTGGGAAGCCGGGCCGGAGCGCGTGCAGGCGGCCTTCGCGGAGCTGCTGCGGCGACGCGTCGGCGCCGGGGAACTCGAGATCGACGACGTTCCGCGCGCATCGGCCCAGTTCTTCACCCTGCTCAAGGGCGAGGCGCACGCGCGCATGGTCTTCGGCTGCGGCACCGGCATGGCCTGCGGCGACGCCGAACGCCACGTCGAGGCGACCGTGGACATGTTCCTGCGGGCCTATGGCCGCCGCTGAGGCCCGCGTGGCACGCTGCAAAACGCCGGCCACCGCCGCCCTGGTGACGGCAGTCCCGGTGACTTCCGGCACTCAGTCATGGTGTGGTAGCACAGTCATCCTGTCGCCGTCCGCCCCGTCCAGGGCGGGTAGAATCGCGAGTCCGGCGCCACGACGCCCGGCCCCCGCATCCGCCACCAGGCGGCCCCACATGAGCAACGCCCGATGAGCAGCCTCGATTACGCCCGCGTCCGCGAAACCATGGTCGAGCAGCAGATCCGGCCGTGGGACGTGCTGGACAACCGCGTGCTCGAAGTGCTCGCGACGCTGCCGCGCGATGCCTTCGTCGCCGAGGCGAACCGCGTGCTCGCGTATGCCGACCTGCAACTGCCGATCGGCCACGGCGAAGTGATGCTCAAGCCCGTCGTCGAGGCGCGCGTGCTGCAGGCGCTGGCGCTGCAGCCGGGCGATTCGGTGCTCGAGATCGGCAGCGGCAGCGGCTGGTTCGCCGCCTGCCTCGGCGCGCTCGCCAGCGACGTGCTCGGCCTGGACCGCCACGCCGATTTCGTCGACGCGGCGCGTGCGCGGCTCGATGCGACTGGCCTGGGCGGCAACGTGTCGCTCGAGGTCGCCGACGCGATGACCTGGGACACCGACCGCCGTTTCGACGCAATCTGCGTCTCCGGCGCGGTGGCCGAGGTGCCGGAGCGCTTCCTGCGCTGGCTGCGCCCCGGCGGCCGCCTGTTCGCGGTGCGCGGCGTTGCGCCCGCGATGGACGCAGTGCTGGTCCACGCCGGCGACGTCAACGCGCCGCGCGTCGAATCGTTGTTCGAAACCGACATTCCCTATCTCGTGGGCGCCGAGCCGGCGCCCCGGTTCGACTGGTAGTCCCGCCGTACCCCCCACACGTTGGCAACCCCACGCGCGGCGAACGCGCGCAATGATGCAAAGGATTCCCATGATTCGTCGCACCCTCGCCATCGCCCTCGCGGCCGCCCTGTTTCCGGCTGCCGCGCAGGCCCAGGACCTGCTGCAGGCCTACCAGCTCGCGCGCGCCGGCGATCCGCAGTTCGCCGCCGCCGAATCCAGCCGCCTGGCCACGAAGGAAGGCGCCGTGCAGGCGCGTGCCGCGCTGCTGCCGCAGATCGACGGCACCGCCAGCTACAGCCACTCGAAGAGCACCGGCCCGGGCACGCAGAATTTCACCAGCGTGGACGATGAAGGAAATCCCGTGACCCAGAACGTCACCGGCGATTCCCGCACCACCAGCAACAGCCGCCGCCTCAGCGTGGGCGGCTCGCAGGTGCTGTTCGACATGGGCACGTTCGGCCGCGTCCGTGGCCAGAACGCGCTGAGCCACGCCGCCGACTTCACCCTGGAATCCGCGGGCGACACGCTGGTCACGCGTACCTCGCAGGCCTACTTCAACGTGCTGGTCGCGATCGAGACGCTGGCCGCGGCCGAAGCGCAGGAAACCGCGCTGAAGAAGCAGTTCGACTTCGCCAGCAAGCGCCTCGAGGTCGGCCTGGCGCCGATCACCGACGTGCACGAGGCGCGCGCCACCTACGACAGCGCCCGCGCCAACACCATCGTCGTCCGCAACGCGCTCGAGGATGCGTACCAGGCCTTGGCCGAGATCACCGGCCAGCCCGCCACCGACCTCAAGGCATTGCCCGCCGATTTCAAGCCGGAACTCCCCGCCGAGCGCGATGCCGACGGCTGGGTCGCGACCGCCATCGACAACAACCCGGCGCTGAAGGCGCAGGAACTGCAGGTCCAGGCCAGTGAGGCCGACGTCGGCGTCGCGCGCGCCGGCCACCTGCCGACGCTGAACCTGACCGGCAGCTACGGCAAAGGCACGAGCTGGGGCGAAAACACCTTCAGCAGCACCAATCCGCCGTTCTCCAACACCTTCCCCACCGGCGGCGAGAGCCGCGGCCCGCAGTTCGGCATCACACTGAGCGTGCCGATCTTCTCGGGCGGCGCCACGCAGTCGCGCGTTCGCCAGGCGATCGCGCAGCGCGACGTCGCGCGCGACCAGCTGGAGCAGCAGAAGCGCGCGCTGGTGCGCAACACCCGCAACGCCTACCAGACCCTGGTCGCGGGCGTCAGCGAGGTCGAGGCCCGCCGCCTGGCGCTGGTCTCGGCGCAGAGCGCGTACGACGCCTCGCAGGTCGGCCTCGAGGTCGGCACCCGCACCGTCATCGACGTGCTGATCAACCAGCAGAAGCTGTTCGACGCGCAGCGCCAGTACGCGCTGGCCAAGTACAACTTCCTGCAGAACCGGCTGCTGCTCGAGCAGGCTGCCGGCACGCTGGACGTGGACGACGTCGCCGACGTGAACCGCATGCTGACCGCTGACGCCAATGCTCAGCTGTCGCAGGAAGACCGCGCGGCGATCCAGCAGTCGCAGCAGTAGGCGAGGGCCTCAGGGCGGCGGCGGCAAGTCCGCCGCCACCAGCGCCAGGGTGCGTTCGAGCGCACCGCGGCCTTCTTCGACCAGCGCCTGGCCGGCCGCGACCATCGCGTCGCGCACTTCCGGCGAGGCGAGCAGTTCTTCCAGCGCCGACGTCACTTCGCCCGCATCCGCGCCGACCCGCAACGCGCCGGCCGCGCGCATGCGCGCGGCGATGTCGGCGAAGTTGCGCAGGTACGGGCCGGTGACGACGGGCGTGCCTGCGGCCGCCGGTTCCAGCAGGTTGTGCCCGCCGATGTCCTGCAGGCTCCCGCCGACGAAGGCAGCCTGCGCGCAGCCGTAGAAGGCAGCCAGTTCGCCCAGCGTGTCGATGACGAACACGTCATCGCGCTTGTCGGGCCAATGCGTGAACCGCCGGGTCGCGACCTGCCAGCCGGCCTCGATGGCTTGCTGCGCCACGGCGCGGAAGCGCTCCGGGTGGCGCGGCGCCCACAGCAGCAACAGGTCGGGCCAGCGCCTGCGCAGTCGCGCATGCATGGCGATGACGGCGGCTTCCTCGTCGGGATGCGTGCTGGCGGCGATCCACGCGCGCCGGCCATCGAGCCGGTGCCGGCACTCGGCGGTCATCGTCGCTTCGCGCGCCGAGGCCGTGATGTCGTACTTGAGGTTGCCGACATCGCGCGTCGTCGCCGCGTCGGCGCCGAGCCGCACGAAGCGCGCCGCATCGGCCGGAGATTGCGCGAGCACGCCGCGCACCGTGCGCAGCGCGCGCGACAGCCATGGCCGCAACAAGCGATAACCGCGCAACGAACGTTCCGACAGGCGCGCGTTGACGATCCACACCGGCACGCCGTGGTCGCGGCAGCCGAACAGCAGGTTCGGCCACAACTCGGTCTCGAGCACGAGGCCCACGCGCGGCCGGTAATGGCGCAGGAAGCGCGCCACCGCGCCCGGCAAGTCGTACGGCAGGTAGACGTGCTCGACGGTCTCGCCCCACAACGCGCGGATCCGTGCCGAGCCGGTCGGGGTGATGCTGGTCAGCAGCAGCCGGAGGTCCGGTCGCCGCACGCGCAGCGCGTTGACCAGCGGCGCGGCGGCATTGACCTCCCCCACCGACACCGCATGCACCCAGATCGTTTCGCCGGGCGCGACCATGTCGCCGTAGGCCGCGTAACGCTCGTTCCAGCGCAGCAGGTATTCGCCCTGCCGGAAGCTGCGCCAGATCAGGTGGTAGAGCGTCGCCGGCAACAACACGTACAGCGCGGCCGAATACAGGCCGCGCAGCAGTCGTTCGTTGGGGTCGGCCCGCATCCGGCAAGGATAAGCGATGCGGCGCCGCCAGCCGCCGCGCCCGGCAACGATTGCAGCCGCGCCGCGAAGCGGCCTCCCGTAGAATCCGGCCGATGAACGACGCCGCCTCGCCCGTCTCAGCCGGCCCGCCACCGCTCGCGCCGCGGGAATGGCCGATGTGGGTGGCAGTCGGCGCGATGGCGGCGCTGGCGCGCCTGCCGTGGCCGCTGCAACGCGGCCTGGGCCGCCTGCTGGGCGCGCTGCTGCGCATCGCCCTGGCCTCGCGCCGCCGGGTCGCCGCGCGCAACCTTGCACTGTGCTTCCCCGAACTCGACGATGCGGCACGCGCCGGCCTGCTGCGTCGCCATTTCGCCGCCCTGGGCATCGGCTTGTTCGAATTCGCGCGGGCCTGGTGGGGATCCGACGCCGCCGTGCGCCGCGAGCTGCGCATCGAAGGCCTCGAACACCTGGAGGCGGCGCGCGCCGAAGGCCGCGGCGTGATCCTCGTGTCCGGCCACTTCACGACGCTGGAGATCTGCGGCCGCCTGCTGTGCGACCACGTGCCGCTCGCCGGCATGTACCGCCCGCACGCGCAGGCCCCGCTGGAATGGGCGGTGAAGCGCGGCCGCCTGCGTTACGCGGTGGCGATGTTCGGCCGCGAGGAACTGCGTCCCGCGATCCGCCACCTCAAGTCGGGCGGCGTGCTGTGGTTCGCGCCGGACCAGGAAACGCGCCGCGGCGACAGCGTCTTCGTGCCGTTCTTCGGCCGGCCCGCCTCGAGCCTCACCTCGACGCACCAGATGGCGCGGCTGTCGGGCGCGGCGGTGCTGGCATTCGCGCACGAACGCCGCGAAGACGGTGGCTACACGTTGCGCCTGTCGCCGCGCTTCGACGAGTTCCCGACGAACGATGCGACGGCCGATACCGCGCGGGTCATGGCCGCGATCGAGGCGATGGTGCGCGCCGTGCCGGCGCAGTACCTGTGGATCCATCGGCGGTTCAAGCGACAGCCTGGTAGCGAGGATCCCTACGCAGCGTGAACGCCGCTATGCCGGCGTGCGATCGCGCCCCAGCAGGCTGCCCGCGTACAGCGCGGCGAGCATCAGCGCCACGCCGCCCCAGAACGTCGAATAGAACGCGAGGTGCGTGTTGAACGGGAACACCGTCACCAGCAGCGCAAGCATCGCCGGCCGGGCATGTTCGCGCGCGACCGCATCGGCGTAACGCCAGGCCCGCAACGCAAGCGCGACGCCCGCCAGCCAGCACAGCAGGCCGAGCGTCCCGGTTTCGCTCAGCACTTCGAGCACGACCTGGTGCGCGTGCAGCGCGGGGCCTTCGCCCCACGCGGGTGCCTGCCCCGGCTCGGGATCGCAGGCAGGGAAGGCATCGCGGAAGCCGCGTGCCCCGACGCCGTTCACCGGATGCTGGCGGATCATGCACACCGCGGCGCCCCAGATGCGGGTGCGGCCCGACAACGCCATGTCCACGCCCTGCTCGTCCGCGGCGAGCGCATGCGTGGTGCGCGCGACGCGTTCGCGTACCTGCGGGGACGTCACGGTCAGCGTCGCCAGCGCGAGGGCGCCGAAGGCGAAGACACCCAGCAGCTTCTTCCAGCCCAGCACATGCCAGCCGGAGAGCAGCAGCACCAGCCCGAAGGTGAGCCAGGCCGCGCGCGAGCCGGCGAGCAGCACCACCAGGCCCAGCGCCGCCGCCGCGAACAGCCAGCCGGCCGCGCCGAAGCGCCGCGACGCCGCATACAGCGCGAACGGTGCCAGGCTCGCCAGCACCACGCCGAGTTTCAGGTTGCATGGGCCGAGCACGCCGCCGAGGCGATCGGCGAGTTGCGTTTCGGCCGCGGTGCACATGCCGTGCCCGCTGATCGCGTGCTTGACCGCATCCATGCCCGCGAACAGCGGGCTGGTGCCGGACACCGCCTGCACCAGCGCATCGACCGTCCATACCGCGACGATGGCGCCGATGCCCACGAAGGTGATGCGTCGTCCCCGCACGTTGCCGACCGCGGCCGCGACCAGCCACAGGAACGGCAGGTAGCGCAGGTCCACCACCGACTCGCGGAACGCGCGGCCGTGGTCCACCGCATCGAACGCCGAGATCAGTTCGGGCAACCAGTACGAACAGAACAGCACGCTCGTGAGCGCCCAGGCCGGGCCGCTCAGCAGGCGCGAACCATTGCGGAAGCGGGCCAGCAGCAGCAATGCGATCGCCGCCATCGCGCCGAGCACCATCACTGCTTCGGCGTAGCCCGGCGCGGGCCAGAGCGCGACGAACGCCAGCACCCAGGCCGGCGCCCAGCGCCAGCCTGCCGGCATCGTGGCTTCAGTGTTGTCCGGCAAGTTCGACATAGAGCGACAGCGTCGCCTCCTGCATGGCGCGCAAGGTGTCGGGCATCGTAACCGCTGGCGCGGCGCGGCGCGCGAGCTGGCCGGCGACGTTGGCCGCCAGTGCCACCTCGTCGAACGGCGCCACCGCACCTTGCGGCCACCATTGCGCCAGTTGCTCGCCGACACCGCCATGGTCCCAGCCCGCCACGGGACGACCCGAGGCGACGGCCTCGAGCACGGTGCGGCCGAAGGCCTCCGGCTTGCGCGAAAGCTGCAGCACCAGGTCGCTGGCCGCATAGGCCCGGGGCATCGCCGCGGTCGGCGCGGTGACGGCCACCGCATCGGCGACGCCGAGCCTGCGCGCCGCGGCTTCGAGTTCGGCCATGTAGCGGGCGCGCGATGGATCGAGCGCGCCCGGCATCCACAGCCGCGCGTCGGTGCCTTCGCCGCGCAGGCGCGCGAGCAGCGCCAGCGCATCGGCATGGCCTTTCAGGCGGGTGCCGCGACCAGGCAGCAGCAGCAGGGGCCCGCTGCCGCCGAGTCGTGGATGCCGTGCCGCGGCTTCGGCACGCGCGGCGGCATCGGGCAACGGCGCCCGCGGGAACGCCACCGGATCGATGCCGCGCGGGATCACGCGCAAACGCGCCGGATCGACCTGCGGATAGTGCCGCAGCACGTGCGTGCGCACCGTTTCCGACACGCAGACGACGCGCTCAGCTGACGCCATCACGGCGCTGTAGCGCGACGGCGAGTTCAGGCCATGCACGGTGGTGATGAAATGCGTGCCCGCGCCGCCGCGCAGCGCGAACCGCGCCAGCCAGGCGGGCACGCGCGAACGCGCATGCACGATGTCCGCGCGCTCGCGTTCGAACAGGCGGCGCAGCGTGGCGACATGGCGAAGCGACAGCAGCGACTTGCGGCCGATGTCGAGCGCGACATGGGTAGCGCCGATGGCCTCCAGCGATGGCACCAGCCGGCCGCCCGCGGACACCACGATGGCCCGGTGCCCCGCGCGCACCAGCGCGCTCGCGATCTCGAGGGTGGAACGCTCGACCCCGCCGGACTCCATCGCGGGGAGCAGCTGCACGACCGTCAGCCGGCGCATGGAGGGAGCGCTGCGCAGCGGCGGGGCGGAAGCATCGATCGACTGGCCGCCGATCGGGCGGCCGTCAGTCGACCAGCACGAAGTGGGCGCCGCAGTAAGGGCACTGGCTCTCGCCGCCCTCGGCTTCGATCGCCAGGTACACGCGCGGATGCGAGTTCCACAGTGCCATCGAGGGCAGCGGGCAGCTCAGCGGCAGGTCGGCGCGATGGACTTCGTAGCGCGAGCTGGCGTTGGCGGGCGCGGAAGCGGTGTGCGGGTGGTCGGCCATGGCGCTGCTCGTTCCTCGGAAGCCCGCATTTTACCGCGTCCCGCCAGCGGGGACGTGGCTCCGGAATGGGCGGCGGAAGCGTGAGGGGACTTTCGGGGGACCGCGTGGATCCATCCATGGAGCCTCTTCGGCGACATCCATGTCGCCGACGCCCCCGAAAGTCCCCTCACGCTTCCACCGCCTCGGCACGACGACTTCCAGCGCTTCGGGAAGAGCAAAAAGCGGCGTCCCGAAGGTGGGAATCCACACGATCGCGTGTCGCCGTGGATGCGAGGGTCCGGTCCGGGGACGTTGAAAACATGGATGTTTTCAACGAGCCTCCATGGATGGATTCACGGCGTGCCCCGGACCGGACCCTCGTATCCGCGGCGACCCCGCAAGAAGCGGTTCGGTCAGGCCGGGAGGTCGAAGAGGAGGATGTCGGCGGACTCGCCGGTGAGTCGGACAGTCGCGGATTCGCCCTCGAAGCCGAGGGCATCGCCGGCCGCGAGATCGCGGTCGCCGGCGCGCACGCGCCCCTGCGCGACGTGCAGCCAGTAGCGGCGCGCGGGGTCCGGCGTGAACTCGACCGACTCGCCCGCGTCCAGCAGCGCGCCGCGCATCCACGCCTGCTGGCGGATCGCCAGGCTGCCGTCGGCGCCATCGGGCGAGGCCAGCAGCGCCCACCGCCCGCGCCGTGCGGCGGGATCGAACGCGCGCTGTTCGTACGCAGGCGGCGCGTTGACGCGGTCGGGCTGGATCCAGATCTGCAGGAAATGCACCGGCTCGTCCTGCGAAGCGTTGAACTCGCTGTGCTCGATGCCGTGGCCCGCCGACATCCACTGCACTTCGCCCGGGCGCAGCACGCCGCCGCCACCCGAGTCGTCGCGGTGCGCGACGGCACCGGACAACACGTAACTGAGGATTTCCATGTTCGCGTGGCGATGCGGCGCGAAGCCGCCGCCGGGGGCGACGCGGTCCTCGTTGACGACGCGCAGCGGGCCGAAGCCCATCCATCGCGGGTCGTGGTAATGGCCGAACGAGAACGCGTGCCGGCTGTCGAGCCAGCCGGTGCGCACGACGCCGCGTTCGGTGCCAGGACGTTCGAGGATCATGGTCGTTCCCGCAAAGCCCTACTTCGCGCCTGACGGTACGTTGGCCTCGGTGGTGATGCGCAGCGCGACCTCGTCGCCCACCATCGGCACGTACAGGTTGATGCCGAAATCGGAACGCTTGATCGTCGCGGTGGCGTCGAAGCCGATCGCTTCCTTCTTGCCCATTGGGTGCGGCGCGACCTTGTTCAGCTTGACCTCGAGCACCACCGGCTTCTGCACGCCGTGCAGGTCGAGCGTGCCGGTCACTTCCAGGCGGCCCTCGCCCAGGGCCTTGACGGAGGTGCTGCGGAACGTCGCCTGCGGGTACTTGGCGGCGTCGAAGAAATCGGCGGTCAGCAGGTGCTCGGTGAGCTTCGGCACGAAGGCGTCCAGGCCCGCCATCGGCAGCACGACCTCGACCGACGAATTCTCCGGCGCGGCGGCGTCGTACACGATCGTGCCGGTGGCGCCGCCGAAGTTCGCACTCGGGTTGGAATAGCCGAAGTGGTTCCAGGAAGCCAGGACTACGGTGTGGTTCGGATCGATGCGGTAGGCGACGCCCTCGGCGAAGGCCGGCGACGCGAAGGCGGACAACAGCGTGACCGCGAAGAGGGCGGCGGGAAGGATGCGCTTGTTCATGGGGGAATCTCCGTGTTCTGCGATGCGGGGAAGCGGCGCGCAGGCGCGCGACGCGCGATCAGGCGATGCGGCAGGCTTCGTCGAAGCCGAGCCGCGGTGCGCGGGGATGGATGCTGGCTGGATCGCCGCGGCCGAGGTTGACGAGGAAATTGGAGCGGATCGAGGTGCCTGCGAAGAACGCGGCATCGAGCTTGGCCCGGTCGAAGCCGGACATCGGCCCGCAATCCAGGCCGAGCGCGCGCGCCGCGAGGATCAGGTACGCGCCCTCCAGGCTGCTGCTGCGCAATGCCGTGCGGTACAACTCGTCCTCCGGCATGTCCGAGAACCACGGGCGCGCCTCGGTGTGTGGCGCCAGCACCGGCATCTTGTCGAAGAACGCCAGGTCGTAGGCGACGATCGCCGTGCACGGCGCGGCCATCGTCTTGTCGTGGTTGCCCTTGTCCAGCGTCGGGCCGAGCTTCGCCTTGCCCTCGGCCGAACGCACGAACACGAAGCGCGCCGGGCAGGTGTTGGTCTGCGTCGGCCCGAACTTCATCAGGTCGTAGAGGCGATGCAGCAGCGCGTCGTCCACTTCGCCGGTGAAGGCGTTGTAGGTGCGGGCCTTCAGGAACAGCTGTTCCAGGGCCTGCGGCGCGAGCGCGTCGCGGTACGGCATGTCAGGCATCGCGGCCCCATCCTCGGTTCGATCCATCGTCCGGCAAGTGTAGAGTGTCGGCCTCCGGATTACCCCCTCGCAGCCGCAACGCATGGTCGCAACCGTGGAACGATCCCCGCACGACGCCGACGGCGGCACCTGGGCGCTCAGCGACGGGCGCGCCGGCAACGCGCGCCAGGCGCTGGCGCTGGCCGTTGCGCTGGATGCGGCGGCGGGCGAGCGCGCGCTGGAACCGCGATTGCCGTGGCGCTGGGGCGCGCCGCGACGGCTCCCGGGCGCGGAGGCGGCATTCGGCGAAGGCTTCGCGGCGCTGCTGGCCCGGCCGCCGGCACTCGCGATCGGCTGCGGCCGCCAGGCCGCGCTGGCCACGCGCCTGCTGCGCGAACGCGGCGCGCGTGCCGTGCAGGTGCTCGATCCGCGCATCGCGCCGTCGCACTGGGATCTCATCGTCGTGCCCGAGCACGACCGCATCCGCGGCGACAACGTGCTGACGCTGCTCGGCAGCCTCAATCCCGTGGACGACGCGTGGCTCGAACGGGCGCGCGCGCAATTCACCGCCCCGGCTGCCTCCGCCGGCCCCCGCACCGCGCTGCTCGTCGGCGGCCCGACGGCGCAGGCGCCGTGGGATCGTCGCGAGCTGTCCGCGTGGCTGGATGCGATCGACGCGATCCTCGCGCGCGAAGGCGGCACGCTCATGGTGAGCGCGTCGCGACGCACGCCGCCGCGCTATCGCGCGCTGCTGCGCGCCCGTTGCAAGGAACGCGCCTCGCCCTTCTGGCTCGACGAACGCGACGGCGCCAACCCCTACCCGGGCCTGCTCGCCTGGGCCGACCGCATCGTTTGCACGCCGGATTCGGTGAACATGGTGTCGGAAGCCGCGGCCACGCGCGCGCCGGTCTTCGTCGCCGACCCCGGCATCGCGCAGGGGCGCCTGCGGATGTTCCTCGGGTCGCTTTCCGCGCGCGGCCGGATCCGTGCGCTCGACGGCGCGATGGAGGCCTTCCCGGTCGAGCCGCTGCGCGAGACCGCGCGCGTGGCGGCCGAAGTGCGCGCGCGCCTCACGCCAGGCCGATAACCTTCCACGCATCGCGGATCGCCGCGCGCGCCGCGGCGATCGCCTCGTCCTCCGGCACCAGGCGCATGCGCCGGTCGAGCGTGCAGCGCAGCCCCGCATCGAGCAGCACCGCATGCGCACCACGCAATCCAGCGCATGCGTCCGTCCCGAGCGCACCGGCGGCGCAGGCCGCATCGAGCAAGGCGGGCGTATCGCGTGGCCCCAGCAGCGCGGCATCGCGCGCGGCGTCGCGCAGCACGATGAACTGCAGCAGGAACTCCAGGTCGACGAGGCCGCCCTCCCCCTGCTTCAGATCGAAGCGCGCGGGCGCGGAACGATCGAGTTCGCCGCGCATGCGCGCGCGCATCGCCGCGACGTCGTCGCGCAGCGTCGCCGCATCGCGCGGACGCGCCAGCACTTCGGCGCGGGTCGCCTCGAACCGCACGCCCAATGCCGTGTCGCCGGCGACGCAGCGCGCGCGCACCAGCGCCTGGTGTTCCCACGTCCACGCGCGCTGGCGCTGGTAGTCGGCGAAGCCCGCGAGCGGCGACACCAGCAAGCCTTTCGCCCCGTCGGGGCGCAGGCGCACGTCCACGTCGAACAGTCGGCCCGCCGCAGTCACGGTGCCGAGCAGCGCGACCACCTTCTGCGCCAGGCGTGCGCACCAGCGCGCGGCATCGAGCGGACGCGCGCCATCCGACACCACGTCGCCATCGGTTTCGTACAGGAACACGAGGTCGAGGTCCGAGCCGAAACCGAGTTCCTCGCCGCCGAGGCTGCCGTAGCCGACCACGGCGAAGCGCGCGCCTGCCAGCGCGCCATGGGCCGCCTCCAGTTCGCGCAGCGCCAGCCGCAGCACCACGGCGACCACCGCGTCGGCGAGCCACGCAAGCTGGCGCACGCTGTCCTGCGCACCCTGGCGCGCGTCCAGCGTGGCCAGCGCGATGCGGAAACTCAGGGCCTGCCGGATCTCGTTGAGCGCGAGCAGTGCGGCCTCGGGATCTTCCTGCGCGAGCGCGGCGTTGCATGCGTCGAGCAAGGCGGCGCGGTCCGGCAGCGGCCCGGCCGCGCGCGCATCCAGCAACTCGTCGAGCAGCAGCGGATGCGCCGCGAGGCGCTCGCCGAGCAGCGCACTGCGCGCGAGCACCGACACCAGCCGCTGCAGCGCGGCGGGCTGCTCGTCGAGCAGCGCGAGGTAACTCGCGCGGCGCAGGATGTTGTGCAGCAGCGGCAGCAGGCGCCGCAGCGCGGCGTCGGGTTGCGGTGAAGCCGCGGCGCCATCGAGCAGGGCCGGCAGCACGCGGTCCAGGCGCGCGCGCGCCGCATCCGACAAGGCGCGCCGCGCCGGCGCGCGCGCGAGGTCGCGCAGCGCGGCATCGAGCCCCGCCACGTCCTCGAAGCCTGCATCCACCAACGCTTGCGCCTCGCCCGCCTCGGGCAGGGCGCGCCAGTACAGCGCGAGCGCGTTGGGCTCGCCGATGCGGCGGCGCGGCGCGAGCAACGCGCCGAATTCGGCGGCGACCAGCGCGCGCCGCGCGTCGAGCGCCACGCGCAGCGCGTCCCAATCCTCGAATCCGAGTCCCGCCGCGATCCGCGTCCGGTCGAGCGGATCGACCGGCAGCGCATGGACCTGCGCGTCGCGCAGCATCTGCAGGCGGTTCTCGACCCCGCGCAGGAAACGATAGGCCTCCGCGAGCGCATCCCCCGCGGCGACGTCGATGTGGCCCGCCTGCACCAGCGCGCGCAGCGAGCGCTGCAGGCCGCGTTCGCGCAGCGCCGGTTCGCGCCCGCCGCGGATCAGCTGCAGCGCCTGCACGAGGAATTCGATCTCGCGGATGCCGCCAGGCCCGCGCTTGACGTCGTCGGCGAGATCCTTGCGCGCGACCTCCGCGGCGATCGCCGATTTCATCTCGCGCAGGCCGTCGAGCGCGCCGTAGTCGAGGTAGCGGCGATACACGAACGGTCGCAACGCCTGCAGGAAACGCTCACCCGCCGCGAGGTCGCCGGCCACCGGCCGCGCCTTCTGCCACGCATAGCGTTCCCAGTCGCGGCCCTCGCGCTGGTAGTACTGCTCCATCGCCGCGAACGACCACGCCACGCGCCCGGCATTGCCGAAGGGCCGCAGGCGCAGGTCGACGCGATGGCTGAAGCCTTCGGCGGTCGTTTCGTCGAGCAGTTTCGCCAGCTGCTGGCCGAGGCGCCCGTAGTACTGCTCGGCCGCGAGCGGACGCGGTCCGTCGCTCTCGCCATCCTCCTCGTAGCCGTAGACCAGGTCCACGTCGGACGAGAAGTTGAGTTCACCACCGCCGAGCTTGCCGAGCGCGAACACGACGAGCCGCTGCGGTGCGCCGTCGTGGCCGCGCACATGGCCATGGCGTTCCGCGAAGTCGTCCTCCAGCGCACCGAGCGCGATCCGCAGGCAGTCATCGGCGAGCGCGGTGCTGCCCGCCAGCGTGGCATCGACGTCGTCGAGTCCGTTGATGTCGCGCCACGCCAGGCGCGCGGATG
>DATJDY010000354.1:0-1945 GCA_035497155.1 Luteimonas sp. | reverse complement strand
GCTGCCGTGGGTCAGGTGGCCGCCGGCGTTGAGGTCCATGCCCATGAAGGTGTCGCCGGGCTGCATCAGCCCGAAGAAGACCGCCTGGTTGGCCTGCGACCCCGAATGCGGCTGCACGTTGGCGTAGTCCGCACCGAACAGCTGCTTCACGCGATCGATCGCCAGCCGCTCGGCGACGTCCACGTATTCGCAGCCGCCGTAGTACCGCTTGCCCGGATAGCCCTCGGCATACTTGTTGGTCAGCACGCTGCCCTGCGCTTCCATCACCCGCGGGCTAGCGTAGTTCTCGCTGGCGATCAGCTCGACGTGGTCTTCCTGGCGACGGCGCTCGTCGGCGATGGCCTGGGCGAGTTCGGGGTCGTAGCCTTCGATGCGGGCGTCGCGCGGGAACATCGGGGTGCACTCCGGAAAACGTGGGGATCAGTGGATTGTAGCCCGCAGGAACGCCTCCAGCAGCGCGCCGCGATAGCGTCGCCGGTGCAATAGCAGCGAGAGCCGGCGTTGCAGCAGGGGCTTCAGGAACGGGGTGCGCAGCACGCGCAGGCGCCCTGCGGCGACGGCGTCCCGCACCGCGACCTCGGGGAGCAGCGCGATGCCCAGTCCCGCCGCCACGGCCTGCTTGATCGCCTCGATCTGGGCGAGCTCGAGCCGGCCGCCGGCCGCGGGCAGGCGCGCGAGCACCTGTTCGGTCTGCGCGCGCGTGGCCGAGCCGGGTTCGCGGAGGATCCAGGTCGCGCCCGCGAAATCGGCGGCGGACAGCGTGCGGCGGCGCGCCAGGGCGTGCCCGGGCGGCGCGCACGCCACGAGCGCGTCCTCGCGCCAGGGCAGCACTTCCAGCTCGGGATGCAGGACCGGGCCTTCGACGCAGGCCAGGTCGAGGTCGTGGGCCAGCAGCGCGGACGCGATGGCCTCGGTGTTGTCGACGCGCAGGCGCACCGCCACCAGCGGCTGCGCGCGCACGAAGTCGCCGAGCAGTTCGCCGACGCGATAGTTGCCGACGGTATTGCTGGTGCCGATGCGCAGCTCGCCGGTGAGCGGGCCGCCGCTACCGGCCGCGGCGCGCCCGAATTCAACGTGGCGCTCCAGCAGTTCCTGCGCGAGCGGCAGCAGCTCGCAGCCGCGCGGATTCAGCCGCAGGCGCCCGCGCAACCGGTCGAACAGCGGGCCCCCGAGCAACCGTTCCATTTCGGCCAGGGCCATGCTCGCCGCGGGCTGGGTGAGGTGCAGGCGCTCGGCTGCGCCTCGCAGGCTGCCTGCCGCCACGGTTTCCACGAATACCTGCAACTGGCGGGGACTGATGTTGATCATCAGTCGATCTTATCGCTTTGATAAGGAAACTGAAGTTTTATTGATATCAGGCCACGTCGAGAATGCGGCTACCGGCGCCTCGCGCGCCCCTTCCGGCGAACGGGAGCCTGGAGCGACATGGCAGCGACGATGCGACTGGCCCCCGGACTGGCCCTGGCCGGCGCCCTGGCGATGCTGGCCTGGCGCCTCGGACAGGCGATGCCATTGCTCGGCGGCGCGGTGCTGGCCATCCTGCTCGGCGTGCTGCTGCGCGCGGCCTGGACGCCGCGCACGGCCTTCGACCCCGGCGTGCGCTTCGCCGGGAAGCGCGTGCTCCAGGCCTCGATCGTGCTGCTCGGCTTCGGCCTCGACCTCGGCCAGGTGGCGCGCACGGGGTTCGAATCGCTCGGCGTGACCGTCGCCACGCTGCTGCTGGCGTTCGCCGCGGCCTGGGGGTTGGGGCGCGCATTGAAGGTGCCGGTGAAGCTCGCCGCGCTGGTCGGTGTCGGCACCGCCATCTGCGGCGGTTCGGCGATCGCGGCGGTGGCGCCGATCCTGAAGCCGGACGAACACGACACCGCGTTCGCGATCTCCACGATCTTCCTCTTCAACCTGGTGGCGGTGCTGGTGTTCCCGCCGCTCGGCCACCTGCTGGGCA
>DATJDY010000353.1:0-8292 GCA_035497155.1 Luteimonas sp. | reverse complement strand
TCGCCAACGCGATGGGCACGAAGGTGCTGGGACTGCATGCGGCCAGCAATCCCGCGCGCAGCGGCCCGTATTCGGATCGGCGCTATTGCGTGGACCGCTACGACGACGCGGCGCGCAAGTACCTCGGCAAGCCGGCGTCGGGACTGCGCTGGGGCACGAAGATCGAGCGCGAGGGCGTGATGGACCTCGTCACCGTCGATGATGCGATCGCGGCGTTCGAACGGTATTGCACCGATACGGGACGGTAATGCCCCCGCGCCAGGCGGATTCCATCCCGCGTTGCGACGCGCCGGGTCATGCCGCCAAACGAGTCACTCGCGGCGCGGGCCGGCGCCGTAGTCCTCGTACGACTTCTCCTCGACGTAGGTCGAGCCCAGCGCGAGGTTGATGTCCTTCTTGATCCGCGCGCGCTCGTCGTTCTCGACGTACACGCTGCGCGCCAGGCCGATGAAGCCGTCGTCGAAGGCCTGCGCCTTCTCCTTGATGCGGATGTCGTCCTCGATGACCCACAGCCGCTCGTTCACGGCCTTGAGCCGCGCGCGCAGCTCGGCGATGTCCTTGCCCGCGGCCGCATGCGCCATCCAGGTGCGCTCGAGCGCCGACAGTTCGTTGCGCACGTTCGCCAGCTTCGCCGGATCGGTCATGCGCTCGGACTTGATCTGCAGGATCGCGATCTTGTCGAGCAGTTCGCCGTAGGAAACGGGGACGAGCAGTTCTTCGTTCATGGCGCGAGTTTAGGCAAAAAAGGGGACGGAGGTCGTTAATTCCGGGACAGGGCGTGCCCTGTCCCGGAATTAACGACCTCCGTCCCCATTTCACGCGTCTGGCGGAGAGGGTGGGATTCGAACCCACGGTACGCTTACACGTACGCCTGATTTCGAGTCAGGTACATTCGACCACTCTGCCACCTCTCCGGTGGTCTTCCCCGCCGCCGCACGCCGCCTGCGGAAGGGCCGCAAATGATACGGGGCGCGGCCGCCAGCCACAAGCCACCGCAATCGACCGGTCAGCGGTTGTGCCGAGGCCGCCCGGCCCCGATGATTGCGTTTTCCGTTGGAACCCCCGCCACGACGGCCGCATGATCGAGTTCGGACACCTGACCCACGTCGGCCTTCGGCGCGAGCTGAACGAGGACACCTATTACGGCGACAGCGACCTCGGCCTGTGGCTGGTGGCCGACGGCATGGGCGGCCACGAATACGGGGAAGTCGCCAGCGCCCTCGCCCGCGAGGCGATCGTGCGCGAGGTCCGCCAGGGCTCGCCGCTCGCGCAGGCGATCCGCATCGCCGACGAGGAGATCATCCGCGCCTCGCGCAAGCGCGGCGAGTCGCTGCCGATGGGCACCACCGTGGTCGCGGCCCGCGTCGCCGGGCGCCGCTTCGAAGTGGCCTGGGTCGGCGACAGCCGTGTCTACCTGTGGCGCGACGGCAAGCTGACCCAGCTCTCGCAGGACCACAGCTACGTGCAGGAACTGATCGGCCGCGGCGAGATCAGCGTCGAGCAGGCCCGCAGCCATCCGCACCGCAACGTCGTCACCCAGGCGCTGGGCGTCACCGATCCGCAGCAGCTCAACGTCGAAACGCTCTCGGGCGAACTCGACGCGGGCATGCAGCTGCTGTTGTGCAGCGACGGCCTCACCGAGGAAATCGACGATGCCCGCATCGCGCAGGCGCTCGCGCACCTGGACTGCAGCGCGCAGGAATGCGTGGACGAACTGGTGGCCGCCGCGCTGGATGGCGGCGGTTCGGACAACGTGACCGTGGTGCTGGTGCGGCAGGCCTAGCCCGCCGGCCGGTGTCGGCCGGTGTCGGCCGGCACGCATGTTCAGGCCAGCGCGGCTTCCGCGATTTCCAGCCCGTCGCTTTCGGCCGCATCGGCCAGGCGATCCCAGACCGCGGCGCCGCCCGCCTTCTTCCGCAACTGCGCGAGCCGCGCGGCGTGCGCATCGAGATCGTCCGCCGAAGGCAGCACGCGCGGCCGCGCCTCGGTACCGCCCGGCGCCGGCGACAGCGACACCACCGCGGCGGCGGACGCATCGGACGCGAACGCATCGAAGCCGATCTCGCCCTGCCCCGACGTCAGCGCCAGGTACGCCTCGGCGAGCAATTGCGCGTCGAGCAGCGCGCCGTGCAGCTGGCGATGCGAATTGTCCACGCCCAGGCGCCGGCACAACGCATCGAGCGAATTGCGCTGGCCCGGGAAGCGCTGTCGCGCCAGGTCGAGCGAGTCCTCGACGCCGCAGCGTTCGCGCAGCGGCGCGTGGCCGCGCCCCAGGCGCGACAACTCGTTGTCGAGGAAGCCGAGGTCGAAGGCCGCGTTGTGGATCACCAGCTCTGCGCCGTCGATGAACGCGAGGAATTCCTCGACCACCTCGGCGAACTTCGGCTTGCCGGCGAGGAACTCGCGGGTCAGGCCGGTGACTTCCTGCGCGCCGGGCTCGAAGTCGCATTCCGGATCGAGATAACGCTGGAACGTGCGGCCGGTCGGCCGGCGTTCCACCAGTTCCACGCAGCCGATCTCGACGACGCGGTTGCCCTTTTCCCAGGACAGCCCGGTGGTTTCGGTATCGAGGACGATCTGGCGCATGCGTGCAGTCTACCGTCGCAGCGCGGGCGTCGCGAGGCGGGCGCCGCGGCTAGCGCCGGAACGCTTCGGCCTGCTCGCGCGCCAGCTGGTCGACGCGTTCGTTGTCGGGATCGCCGCTATGGCCCTTCACCCAGCGCCAGTCGATGCGATGCCGCGCGCACGCGGCCTGCAGCCGTTCCCACAGGTCGCGGTTCTTCACGTCGCTGCCGCCGGACGTGCGCCAGTTGCGGCGGATCCAGCCCGGCAGCCATTCGGTGATGCCCTGGCGCACGTATTGCGAATCCGTGTGCAGGACGATCGTGCAGGGCTCGCTCAAGGCTTCGAGCGCCATGATCGCGGCCATCAACTCCATGCGGTTGTTGGTGGTCTGCGCTTCGCCGCCGGCGAGTTCGCGCTCGCGGCCGCGATAGCGCAGCAGCGCCGCCCAGCCGCCCGGCCCCGGATTGCCCAGGCATGCGCCATCGGTATGGATGCCGACTTCCTTGGATCCCTGCGTCGACGTCATGCCGCGGGCGCCCCCGCGCCGATGCGCAGCGGTGCGCGCGAGCGCACCGGCGTCAGCGGGACCAGCCGCTTCTGCGCGCGCAGGACCCAGGCGGCGCGCACGCCGGGGCCGTGTTGCACGGTGGCATCCGGCTCGGTGCCCCAGCGCGGGCCAAGGCCTTGCGAGACCGGATCGGGCGCGAGACCGGCCGCACGCAGGCGCCGCCGCCAGGGTTGCGGTTCCGACGCGCCCGGGCCGCCACCGCCCCAGCGCCAGCGCCAAGCGGAAAGCGGGTTCAGGCAGTACACCGAGAGCGCCGCGCCCGGGACCAGCACGCGCGCGCATTCGGACAGCAGCGCCGCGGTCTCCGGCCCCGACAGCGCCGGATGCTGGAGCACGATCGCGGCCACCGATTCGTTGGCCAGCGGCAGCGGCAGCGCGCAGCGCACCGGGCCGACCCAGGCCGCGCCCACGCGCCGCAGCGGCATTCCCGGCCCCGGGACGTCCGCGCAGGCGTCGGCGGCCGGCCCCAACCACAGCCAGGGCTGGCCGGGTCGCTCGCCCAGGCGGGCGCGCAGGTGCGGCCATTCGCTTTCGAGCAGGGCCTGGCCCGGGGCGGAAGCGAACCAGGCGTCGGGGGCGGGCCCCGGGAAGGCGCCGGGTTGACCGGTAGTGGAAGGGACGGGCATGGTCGCCATTCTAGGGGGGCCGCCCCACCCGGACGCCACATGCTGCTGCAGTCGCTGCCCGCCTTCGCCGACAACTACATCTGGAGCCTGCGGGAATCGCCGGCCGCCGCGCCGGTCGTGGTGGATCCGGGCGACGCGGCGCCGGTGCTGGCGATGGCGGACGCGACCGGCGTCGCCCCGGCTGCGCTGCTGCTGACCCACCACCACCCGGACCACGTCGGCGGCGCCGCGGAACTGCTGCGCCGGTGGCCGGGGCTGCCGGTCTTCGCGCCGGTCGACGCGCGCATCGAGGTGCCATGCACCCGCGTGGGCGATGGCGACATCGTCGACGCCGGTCCGTGGCGCTTCGAGGTGCTCGCGGTGCCGGGCCACACGAGCAGCCACATCGCCTTCCACGGCCACGGCTTGCTGTTCTGCGGCGACACGCTCTTCAGCCTCGGCTGCGGACGCCTGTTCGAGGGCACGCCGGCGCAGATGCTGGCGTCGCTCGACCGGCTGGCGGCGCTGCCGCCGCGGACGCAGGTCTGTTGCGGGCATGAATACACGGTCGCGAATGCGGCTTTCGCCACGGCGATCGAGCCAGGCAACGCGACGCTGCACCGGCGCGCCGCGGAATCGCGCACGCTGCGCGAGTGCCACGCCCCCACCCTGCCCGCGCTGCTGGCGGACGAGCTCGCCGCCAATCCGTTCCTGCGCGTGGACGTTCCGGCGGTGCGCGCCGCGGTCGCCGGGCGCCTGGGCCGTGCGCCGGCCGATCGGGTCGAGACCTTCGCGGAGCTCCGGCAATGGAAGGACGGCTTCGTCGCATGACGGGCAGCGCGCGCATTGCCTGGCTCGCACGTACGCTGTCGGTCGCATGCGTGCTGCTGCCCGCCGCGTCGGGCGCGCAGGACGCGCCGGACGCGAGCATCACGAACGCCGATCCACAGCCGACGACCGCGCCCGTCACTGCCTCGCCCATCGCCGCGACCGCGACGGCGGCCGCCCGCACGCGCAGCGGGCTCGAGATCTACGCCCGGTTCCGCGAAGGCCTCGCCGATCCGGATTGTCCCGTCGACAGCAGCAGCGAACGCTGGCGCCGCCATTTCGAGAAGGCGCCGCAGCGGCTCGGCGAGAGCGACGACGACACGCTCGCACTGTTCGGCTACGTCGTCGATGCGCTGCGCGACGCGGACCTGCCCACCGAATACGCGCTGATCCCGTTCGTCGAGAGCGGCTACAAACCGGGGGCGCGCAGCGCGGGCGGACCTGCCGGCCTGTGGCAGATGGCGACGATCACCGCGCGCCACCACGGCGTGCCGATTCGCGCCGGCTACGACGGCCGCCTGTCGCCGGTGGAATCAACGCGCGCGGCGGTGCGTTACCTGAAGACGCTGCACGGCATGTTCGCCGGCGACTGGCGCCTGGCGGTGATGGCGTACAACGCAGGCGAGTACCGCGTGTTCGGCGCATTGCGCCGCGCGCACCAGGTCGCGCGCGACGCGGATCCGTCGAAGCTCACCAGCCTCTCCGGCATCACCCGCGCCTATGTGCGCAAGCTGCACGCGCTGTCGTGCCTGCTCGACCGCGCCGACGATCGCGAAGCCTGGCTGCAGGCGCTCGACCGGCCGATCCCGGTCCTCGAGGCGGTCGAACTGCCCGCAGGGCCGGTGGACCTCGCGCGTTGGGCGCGCAACGGGGACCGCGACGCGGCGATGGTGCGCCGCCTGAACCCGGCGCTCGCCGGCGGCCGCGTCGCGCGCGGGCACCGCACGCTGCGCGTGCTCGCGCCGCCCGCGATGGCGGACGATACGCCACCGGATGCCATCGCCGAAGCGCCCACGGGCGCCGCAAGTGGCCTCGCGCCCGCCACGCAGGCACACTAGCGCCTGTTTTCGCTTCCGACGGACGGCACCATGGGATTCCTGCAGGGCAAGCGCGCACTCGTCACCGGCATCGCCAGCCAGCGCTCGATCGCCACCGGCATCGCCGACGCATTGCACCGCGAAGGCGCCGAGCTGGCGCTGACCTACCAGAACGACAAGCTGAAGTCGCGCGTCGAGGACGCCGCGGCCGGATACGGCACCGACATCGTGCTGCCGCTGGACGTCGCCGACGACGCGCAGATCGACGCCTGCATGGCGCAGCTCGGCACGCGCTGGGCCGAAGGCTTCGACATCCTCGTCCACTGCATCGCCTTCGCCCCGCGCGAAGCGATCGAAGGCGACTTCCTCGACGGCATCACCCGCGAGAACTACCACATCGCCCACGACATCAGCGCCTACTCGCTGGCCGCGCTGGGCAAGGCGGCGCGCCCCCTGATGAAGGGCCGCAACGGCTCGGTCCTGACCCTGTCCTACCTGGGCGCGGAACGCGCGCTCGCGAACTACAACACGATGGGCGTGGCCAAGGCCTCGCTGGAAGCGACGGTGCGCTACATGGCGATGGCGCTCGGCCCGGAAGGCACGCGCGTCAACGCGATCTCGGCCGGCCCGATCCGCACGCTCGCGGCGTCCGGCGTCGCCAACTTCCGCAAGATGCTCCACCAGTTCGAGGCGGTCGCGCCGCTGCGCCGCGCGGTGACCATCGAGGACGTCGGCAACGCCGCCGCGTTCCTGTGCTCGGACCTCGCCCGCGGCATCACCGGCGAGATCACCTACGTGGACGCCGGCTACAACATCATGGGAATGAGCGGGATCGAGTGATCAAGGCCGGGTGACCGGGATCGACCGACCCCGGCCCCGGCCCACGGTGCGACGCGACCTTGCGTCGCGCCGCGCGACGCCTACATCCGGTCTTCGGCGACGTTGACCTGCATGCTGCGGCGCAGGCCGCGGATCATCTGCAACACCGATTCGTTCGCCATCGCCTGGCCCAGCTGCTGCTGGAGCTGCTGGCGCTGCGCCGGCGTGGATTCCTTCGGATCGCCCGGCACCACCGCGCGCACCTGGTAGATCGCGATGCGACCGTCGGCCAGCACCTTGCTGCCCACGGTGGTCTTGCCGGCGGCCGGGGCCGGGGCAGCGAAGATCGCCTGGTTCGCGGCCGGGTCCGGAATCGCCATGCCGCGCGGCATCGCCGGCATGCTGGTCGCCACCAGGCCGCGCGCGCCGACGGCCGCGTCGAACGCCTTGCCGCCGCGAACCTCCGCCACCAGCGCCTCGGCGGAAGCCTTGGCCGCCTTTGCCGCGCGGTCGTTGCGGATCGCGACGATCACCTGCGACGCGACCGCCGACAGCGGCTGCCGGTGCTCGGGGTCGTGGGCGACGACGCGGATCAGCACGCTGTGGTTCGGACCGATTTCGATCGGATCGCTCACGGTGCCATCCTGCACCAGCGCCTCGGAGAACGCGGCCCGCTGCACGGCCGGGTTCGATTCGATGCCGCCCGCGCCGACGGCCACGCTGCGCGCGAACGGCGCGGTACGCTGCACCGGCAGGTTCACGGCACGCGCCGCGGCGGCGAGCGACGTCGGGTTGCGGTAGACCTGGTCGACGAGCTTGCTGGTCAGGTCGTTGAAGAGGCGATCGCGGTCGGCGTCGCCCTGTTCCTTCTCCAGCTGCGCGCGCGCTTCCTCGAACGGCGTCTGCCGGCCGGCCTTCACTTCGCGCAGTTGCAGCACGTGCCAGCCGAACTCGGTCTGCACCGGCCCGACGATGTCGCCATCGTTCATCGCGAACAGCGCGTCCTCGAACGGCTTCACCATCATGCCCTTGGTGATCCAGCCGAGGTCGCCGCCGGCTTCCTTCGATCCGGTGTCGTCGGAATCCTTGCGCGCGAGCGCGGCGAAATCCGCGCCCGGGGCGCGCGCTTCCGCGGCGATGGCCTCGGCGCGCGCCTTCGCGGCGGCCTGCACGGCCGGGGTCGCGCCCTTGTCGACCTTGACCAGGATGTGCGACGCCAGGCGCTGCTCCGGCTCCTGGAAGCGGGCCTTTTCCTGCTCGTAGCGCTGCTTCAGCGCCGCGTCGGTCGCCGCGGGCACCGGGATCGCGCTGCCGTCGATGTCGACGTATTCGAGCGCGACCGTCTCCGGCGCCGTGTACTCGCCGGAATGCGCGTCGTACCAGCGCTGGATGTCGGCCGCGGACACCGCACCGGCATCGGGCGATGGCGCGGGCATGACCGCCACCGATACGTCGCGTTTCTCGCCGATCAGGCGCAGCACCGCGTCGACCTCGGCCGGCGTGGCGAAGCCGGTGGCCACGAGCTGGTCGGAAATCATGGTGCTCTGCAGGTTCTCGCGCAGGAGCTGCTGGAATTGCGTCGGCGTGCGGCGCGGCGACTGCGAGGCGAGCACCATCTGGTACTGCTGCGGATTGAACTTGCCGTCGACCTGGAACGCCGGGATCCCTTCGATCACGCGCCGCACCTGCGTGTCGCCGATGGCGATGCCGTCGCGCGCCGCCATCATCTTCAGCACGCGCTCGTCGACCATCGCGTCGACGATCCGGCGCTTGTTGTCCTTGGCTTCGAACTGGCGCGTGTCGAACGCGTCGCCCTGGGCCTGGCGCTGCGACTGGCGCTCCTGCTCGAAGCGCTGGCGGAACTCGTCCG
>DATJDY010000352.1:0-14437 GCA_035497155.1 Luteimonas sp. | reverse complement strand
TCGACGTGGATTCGCGCTTCACCACCGACGAGGACCGCGCCGGCTACAACACCATCGCCGAGATCCCGGGCAACGGCCCTAAGGCTTCGGAGATCGTGATGCTCGGCGCGCACATGGATTCCTGGCACTCCGGCACCGGCGCGTCCGACAACGGCGCGGGCGTGGCGGTGATGATGGAAGCCATGCGCATCCTCAAGGCCGTCGGCGCGCGCCCGAACCGCACGATCCGCGTCGCGCTGTGGAGCGGCGAGGAGCAGGGCCTGATCGGCTCGGCCGACTACGTCGCCAAGCACTTCGCCGCGTATCCGGAACCGAAGGATCCGGAGGAAGCCAAGCTGCCGGCGTTCTTCCGCGAGAACCGCGGCGAACTGCAGCTCAAGCCGGAGTACGGCCGCCTGTCGGCCTACTTCAACCTCGACAACGGCTCCGGCAAGATCCGCGGCGTGTACGCGCAGCAGAACATGGCGGCGATGCCGATCTTCCAGGCCTGGATCAAGCCGTTCAACGACGTCGGCGCGACCGACGTGGTGTCCGGCGATACCGGCAGCACCGACCATATCTCGTTCGATCGCGTCGGCCTGCCGGGCTTCCAGTTCGTGCAGGACGGGCTGGACTACTTCAGCAACGTCCACCACACCAACCTGGACACCCTCGACCACGCGTCGGCGGAAGACCTGAAGCAGGCCGCGGCGGTCGTGGCCAGCGTGGTCTACGAGGCAGCGATGCAGCCGCAGCGCTTCCCGCGCAAGCCGATGACGAAGAACTGACGTCCAGGCGAATGCGGGCGGCGACCTCCCGGGTCGCCGCCCGTTTTTTTTTCAGTGCGTGGAGAGGCGCAACGCGATGCCCAGCGGCGCGAACGCCTCCGGCTCCAGGGCCAGGTCGGCACGCAGCAGCGGCCGCGCGTCCAGCCATCGTTTCGGCAGCGAGAGCGCGAGGTGGCTGCCTTCCGCGTCCAGGCGCAGGTCCGGCAGTTCGCCTGCCTCGTGCGAGCGCTGCAGCAGCACCGCCAACCGCAGCAACGCGGCGAGGCGGCGGGTGGTGGCCAGCAGGCGGTCGGGGATCAGTTCGAAGGTCGACTTCGGCACCTTGCGCCGGTGCGCGCGGACCAGCGCGGCGAGCACGCGCTGCTCCGGCACCGAGAAGCCGGCGATGTCCGAATGCTGCAGCACGTAGGCGCCATGCACCTGGTACTGGCTGTGCGCGATCGCGAGCCCTAGTTCGTGCAGGCGCGCGGCGCGCACCAGCATCCAGCGGTCGTCGGCGCCGAGCTGCCAGTCGCGGCTGACGCGGTCGAACAGCTGCGCCGCCGTCGCGGCCACGCGCTCGGCCTGCGCCGCGTCGATGCCGTAGCGCTGCATCAGCGCGAGCACCGAAGCATCGCGCGGATCGTCGGCGCCGCCGCGGCCGAGCATGTCGTAAAGCACGCCCTCGCGCAGCGCCGCCTTGCTCACGCCCATGCGCTCCAGTCCGAATGCCGAGAACGCGGCTTCCAGTACCAGCAGCCCGCCCGCGATGACCGGCTGGCGCTCCCCGGACAGGCCCGGCAGGTCGATTGCATCGATGCGTCCGGCCCGCAGCAGCCGTTCGCGCACCTGCGGCAGGGCTTGCGAGGTGACCGCACCCTTGGTCAGCTTCAGTTCGGCGCAGATGTCGCCGACGGCCTTGATCGTGCCCGATGCGCCGAGCGTCTCCTGCCAGCCGAGGTGGCGGTAGATGCCGGCGAACTGCTGGAACTGCGCGCCGACTTCGAGCAGCGCTTCGTCCCAGCACTTCGCTGTGAGCCTGCCGTCGCCGAAGAAGCGCGCGGTGGTGGCCACGCAGCCGAGCTGCAGGCTCTCGCGCTCGATCGCGTCGAGGCCGGTGCCGATGATGCATTCGGTCGAACCGCCGCCGATGTCGATGACCAGGCGCAGTTCGCCGGCCTTCGGCGGCTGCGCCTGGGCGACGCCCAGGTAGATCAGGCGCGCCTCCTCGCGGCCGGAGATCACCTCGATGGTGTGGCCGAGCGCGGTTTCGGCCGGCACCAGGAAGGCCTGCGGCGCCTTCAGCGCGCGCACGGTGTTGGTCGCCACCGCGCGCACGCGCTGCGGCGGGATGTCGCGCAGGCGCTGGCCGAAGCGCGCAAGGCATTCGAGCGCGCGCGCGCGCACTTCCGGCCGCAGCCCGCCCTTGCCGTCGAGGCCTTCGGCGAGCCGCACCATCTCGCGGATGCGGTCGACCGTGCGCAACTGCCCGAGCACGTAGCGCGACACCACCATGTGGAAGCTGTTGGACCCCAGGTCGATCGCCGCGAGCAGGTCGCCGTCCTGCATCGGCAGGCCGGCGGAGCGCAGGCGCACATGCGGGTGGCGGGCGTCGTTCATGCGCCGTCGATCTCCGCGAGCAGGCGGGCCTGCGCCGAATGCGGGGTTTCGCCGGCACCGGGCCGCAGCCGGCGGTAGCTGCCATCCGGCAGCAGTTCCCAGGCGTTGACGTTGTCGGCCAGGTAGTTGTCCAGCGCCTCGCGCTTCACCCGCGCCGCGAGTTCCGTGTCGAGGATCGGGAAGCACACCTCCACGCGCCGCAACAGGTTGCGCTCGAGCCAGTCCGCGCTCGCGCAATACAGTTCGGGAGCGCCGTCGTTGCCGAACCAGTAGGCCCGCGCGTGCTCGAGGAAGCGGCCGACGATCGAACGTACCCGGATGTTGTCGGACACGCCCGGCACGCCGGGGCGCAGCGTGCAGGCGCCGCGCACGATGAGGTCGATGGAGACGCCGGCCTGCGAGGCGGCGTACAGCGCGCGCACCACTTGCGGCTCGTTGAGCGCGTTCATGCGCGCGACGATCCGCGCCGGGCGGCCGGCACGCGCATGCGCGGCTTCGCGGCCGATCATGGCGAGGATGCCCTCGTGCAGGGTGAACGGCGATTGCAGCAGCTTGCGCAGCCCGACGTTCGGTGCGAGGCCGGACAGTTGCTGGAACACCTGGTGGACGTCGGCGCCGATCGCCTCGTCCGCGGTGAGCAGGCCGAAGTCGGTGTACGCGCGCGCGGTGCCGGCGTGGTAGTTGCCCGTGCCCAGGTGCACGTAGCGACGCAGCTTGCGGCCTTCCCGGCGCACCACCAGCAGCATCTTGGCGTGCGTCTTGTAGCCGACCACGCCGTACACGACCTGCACGCCGGCCTCCTGCAGGCGGTCGGCGAAGCCGAGGTTGGCCTCCTCGTCGAAGCGCGCGCGCAATTCGACCACCGCGGTCACGTCTTTGCCGTTGCGCGCGGCCTGCACGAGGGCCTCCACGATCGCCGAGCCCTTGCCGGTGCGATACAGCGTCTGCTTGATGGCGAGGACGTTCGGGTCCTCCGCCGCCTGCTTCACCAGCTCCAGCACCGGCCCGAACGCGTCGTAGGGGTGGTGCAGCAGCACGTCGCCCTTGCGGATGCGGTCGAACATCGCCTCGCCGCCGCGCAGCTTGCGTGGCGTGAACGGCGGGTACTTCAGTTCCGGGCGCTGCACCAGGTCGTACACCTGGATCGCGCGGTTGAGGTTCACCGGGCCGTCGATGCGGTACACGGCATTGCCCGGCAGCTCGAAATTGTCGAGCAGCATGCGCACGATCGGCGCCGGGCAGTCCTGCGCGATCTCCAGCCGCATGGCACGCAGGTAGCCGCGCCCGGCGAGTTCGTCGCGCAGCGCCAGCGCGAGGTTCCCGACCTCCTCGCCGTCGACGATCAGCTCGGAATTGCGCGTCACCCGGAACTGGTACGCGCCCTTCACCTGCATGCCGGGGAACAGTTCCTCGACGAAGCTCGACAGCATCGCCGACAGGAACACGAAGTCGCTGTCGCCGCCGGACACCTCCGGCGGCAGCTGGATGATGCGCGGCAGCGAGCGCGGCGCGCGCACGATCGCCAGGTTGCCGGCTCGGCCGAACGCGTCGCGGCCTTCCAGCACGACGACGATGTTCAGCGACTTGTTGAGGATCTTCGGGAACGGGTGCGCCGGGTCCAGGCCCAGCGGCGACAGCACCGGCAGGATCTCCTCGCGGAAGTATTCGCGCAGCCAGCGCGCCTGCGCCTCGTTCCAGTGCGCGGGCGCGAGCACGCGCACGCCGGCCTCGCCCAGTGCCGGGCGCAGCACCTCGTTCCAGCACTTGTACTGGCCTTCCACCAGCTCGGCGGCGCGCTCGTGGATCCGGCGCAGCACCGTGGCCGGCGGCAGCGCATCGGGGGCGAGCGGCGTGTCGAAATCCTGCGCGTGCTGGACGGTGGCCGCGCGGATCTCGAAGAATTCGTCGAGGTTGGTGCAGGAGATGCACAGGAACCGCAGCCGCTCGAGCAGCGGCACCGACGGGTCCTGCGCCTGCGCGAGCACGCGGAAATTGAAATCGAGCTGCGACAGCTCGCGGTTCGAGTACAGCGCCGGGTCGCGCAGCGGATCGTCGACGGGCGGGGCGGGGGTCATGCGGCTTCCCAGGCGGTGGGCGTGCGCGGGCGCACGCGTTCGGCGCCGAACACGCAGGCGAAGGTGCTGCCGCGGCCGACTTCGCTCTCGATCGCCAGGCGTGCCTGGTGCAGGCCGAGCACGTGCTTGACGATCGCCAAGCCGAGGCCGGTGCCGCCGCTGTCGCGCGAGCGGCTGGCGGAAACGCGGTAGAAGCGCTCGGTCAGGCGCGGCAGGTGCGCGGCCGGGATGCCGTATCCGCTGTCGGTCACTGCAAGCACCGCGCCCTCGCCGTCGCGGCGGAACTCGATGCGGATCGTGCCGCCGGCCGGCGTGTAGCGCACAGCGTTGCTGACCAGGTTGGAGAACGCGCTGTGCAGTTCGCGCACCGAACCCCACAGGTCGACGCCGGCGGTGTCGGCCACTTCGACCTGGTGGCGGCCCTGGCTCAGCGCCTCGGCCTCGCGGCGCAGCGTGGCGAGCATCGATGCCATCGGTACGGGTTCCTCGTCGAGCGAATCGCGCGATTCCAGCCGCGACAGCGCGAGCAGGTCCTCGACCAGCTGGGTCATGCGCTGCGACTGGCGCTGCATTTCCGCGAGCATCGGCGCCCACTCCGGATTGTCGGCCGGGTCGAGCATCTCGAGGTAGCCGTGGACCACGGTGAGTGGCGTGCGCAACTCGTGCGAGACGTTCGCCACGAAATCGCGCCGCATTTCCTCGAGGCGGGTCAGTCGGCTGACGTCGCGCACGATCAGCAACCACAGGTCGTCGGAATACGGCACCAGCCGCAGGCTCAGCCGCACCGACGGATCGAGCGGCGAGGGCACGTCGCCGAGCGGCTCGGCCATGCGGCCCGACGCGAGCCAGCGCGCCACCGGCATCGGCTGCAGGCGCTCGCCCAGCGGCGCGTCGATGTCGGCGGGATAGCGCAGGCCGAGCAGGCGCGTCGCGGCGCCGTTGAACCAGGCGATGCGCTGGCTGTCGCGCTCGGCGACGATCACCGCGTCGGGCAGCGCGTCGGCGAGCGCGCGATAGGCGCGCAGCATCCCGACCAGGCGGCGCCTGCGCGCGCGCAGGTCCTGCTGGGCCCGGGCCATCAGGCGTTCGACCTCATCCCATGCGCCGGCGCTCTCGGGCACCCGGAAACGCTGCCGGCCGCCGAGCCGCCCCAGCAGGGCCCGCAGGCGCCACGCCTGCCAGCCCCAGGCCAGGAGCGCGGCACAAGCTACGCCCGCCCATGGGTGCCCGAGCGCCGCGCCGACCGCGAGCCCGGCGACGAAGAGGCATGCGGAAAGCGCGACCGTCCTGGTCCATGGGCGATAAAAGGGGGCCATCGCCGGATTGTCGCATCACGCCGCGGCGGAAAACCTGTACCCCGCGCCGCGCACGGTCTGGACCATCGCGTCCAGGCCCGCCGGCTCGAGCGTCTTGCGCAAGCGCCGGATGTGCACGTCGATGGTGCGTTCCTCCACGTACACGCTGCCGCCCCACACGTGGTCGAGCAGCTGCGTGCGGCTGTACACGCGCTCGGGGTGGGTCATGAAGAAGTGCAGCAGCCGGTATTCGGTCGGGCCGATCGGCACCGGTTGTTCTTCGCCGCCGATGCGCGCGAACACGCGGTGGGCGGCGCCGTCGATGCGCAGCGCGCCGGCGCTGACGCTGCCGTCTTCCTCGTCCTCGCGCGCGCGGCGCATCACCGCGCGGATCCGCGCCAGCAGTTCGCGCGCGGAGAAGGGCTTGACCACGTAGTCGTCGACGCCGGCCTCGAGCCCGCCGACGCGGTCGTTCTCCTCGCCGCGCGCGGTGAGCATGATGATCGGCACCTCGCGGGTCAGCGCTTCGCGCCGCCAGCGCCGCGCCAGCTCCAGGCCGCTGGTGCCCGGCAGCATCCAGTCGAGCAGGATGAGGTCGGGGATGCGGTCGGCGATGGCCGCCTGCGCCTCGCGGGCGTCGCCCGCCTGCACCGGTTCGAAGTCGCCCTTGCGCAGCGCGAAGGCGACCATGTCGCGGATGGCGGGTTCATCGTCGACGATCAGGATGCGCTTCTGCATGGCCTGCCAGGCATGCGGGCGCGAGGCCCGGACGCCGGCATTAGACGACACTTTTGTGACCGCGCGGTGACATCCGCCGGGGCCGTCACTGGCGGCCGAGGTCCTCGTCGCGGATACCTTCGCGGCGCAGTTCCAGCACCACCGGGGTGATGGCCGCGATGCGCGCGTCGATGCGCGCGCGGGCGTAGTAGTCCACGTCCTCGCGCTTGCGCAGGGTATCGAGCTGGACCAGCGCCTGTTCGGGGCGGCCGTTGAGGTAGGCCGCCTCCGCGTAGGCCTCGCCGGCGCGGACCGGATCGCCCGCCACTTCGCTGGCGCGGGCGAAGGCTTGCTGGAACACCGGGTCGTCGGCGGCCGTCGCCAGCAGCGGCCGCAACATGTCCTGCGCGCGCTTGCCGGCATCGCGCGTGTTGCGTTCGTTGAGCACGCCGGCGTAGGTCAGCGCGACTTCGCGGCTGCGCGGCATGCGCGCGAGCAGCGCATCGAAGCGCGCATCGGCCGCCGCCGCATGGCCGGAACGCGCCTCGGCCTGCCCCAATGCAAGTTCCAGCCAGGTTTCGCCCGGATGCGTCGCGAGCAGCCCCTGCAGGTCGGTGGCCGCCTGCGCGGGCTGGCCGTCGAGCAGCCTGGCCAGCGCGAGGCCATAGCGCTGCGCATCGTCGAGCTTGCCGGCGCGCGCCATCTGGTCGTACTCGCGCACCGCCATCGCGGGCGTGCCGGCGCTCAGCACGCGCAGCCGTTCCTTCGCCCACGCGAAAGCGGTTTGCGAACCGGCGGTGGCAAGGCTGCCGATGCGCAGCGAGGACGGCAGCAGCAGGTTGTCGGCGGCGGCGCCGGGCGAGGGCGAATAGCGTGGCTGCGTCGCGGCGATCTGGCGGGCGCGGTCGCGCGCTTCGCTGATGCGCGTCGTGGTCACCGGGTGCGTCTGCAGGTAATCCGGTGCGGATTCGCGGCCCTGGTTCTCGCGCACGACCGACTGCAGGCGCTCGAAGAACGCGGCCATCGCGCCGGGGTCGTAGCCGGCGCGGGCGAGGGTGCGGATGCCGATGCGGTCGGCCTCGGCCTCGTTGCCGCGCGTGTAGTCGATCTGCCGCTGGACCATCAGGCTCTGCGCGGACACGACCGCCGCCATCGTCGCGTCGCCGGAGGAATTGCCGCCGCTGCCCTGCGCGACGGCGATCGCGCCGAGCATCGCGAGCAGGATCGGGATCCGGTCGCGCTGCGCCTGCTCGACGCCGCGCAATACGTGCTTCTGGGTGACGTGCGCGATCTCGTGCGACAACACCGCCGCGACTTCGTCGTCGCGCGTGGCCGCGAGCACCAGGCCGGCGTTGACGCCGATGTAGCCGCCGAGCGTGGCGAACGCATTGATCTGCCGGTCGCGCAGCATGAACAGCGTGTACGGCTGCTTGGGGTCGTCGCTGGCCGGCCCGAGCCGGCGCGCGAAATCCTGCAGCCAGGATTGCAGCAGCGGATCCTCGAGCGTGTAGCCGTAGTTGCGCAGCTGGCTCAGCGTCATCGCGCCGTATTCGCGCTGCTGCGCGGGCGAGAGCACGGCGGCCGCCGAGGAGCCGATGTCCGGCAGGCGCGCGGACTCCTGCGCGGCAGCGGGAAGCGCCAGCAGCAGGGCGACGGCCAGTGCGGCGCGCAGTGCGGTGGATTGGCGGCGGGTCGGGGCTTTGCGCATGGGTCCGAGGATAGCGGAGGCGGGCTGTCCCGCCGGCCAATGCCGGTTGAAGCCAGGGGAGGCGGGTCCCATATTGGACACCCCCGAACCGCGCGAGTTTCCGCAATGCCCGGCAACAACCCTTCCCCCGACCGGTCCACAGGCGGCAATCCGCCGCCGGCCAGCGCCCCCATCACGGTGTACACCTCGGCGATGTGCGGCTATTGCGTCGCGGCCAAGAATTTCCTGAAGAGCAGCGGCCTGGCCTGGGACGAGGTCCGGGTGGACCTGGACGCCTCCGAGCGGGAGCGCATGGTCGCGCGGTCCGGCGGGCGGATCACGGTCCCGCAGATCTTCGTCGGCGACGTCCATGTCGGCGGCTACGACGACATGATGGCCCTGCATCGCGCCGGCAAGCTCGAGCCGCTGCTGGCGGGAGCGGGCGCATGAGCGCGGGCGAGGGTGGCGACGACCGCGTCGCGCAGTTCACCGCGTTCCGCCAGCGCATGAACGAACGCATCCTGGCCGAGCCGAACCAGGTGGTGCGGCGCTTCTTCGCGCTCGACACCCAGGCTTACCAGGCCGGCGCGCTGGACGTGAAGACCAAGGAGCTGCTGGGGCTGGTCGCCTCGATGGTCCTGCGCTGCGACGACTGCATCAGCTACCACGTCGCGCAGTGCCGGGAGGCGGGGGTGAACCGCGACGAAATGTTCGAGGCGTTCTCGGTGGGCCTGGTGGTCGGCGGTTCGATCGTGATCCCGCACCTGCGCCGCGCAGTCGACTTCCTGGACACGCTGGAAAACGGCGGGATCGAAAGGGGCGAAGCCGCGGCCCCGGCCGCCCACGACCACGACTGACGGGGAGTCCATACCCGGGCGTCTGGCATAATGGGGAGCTGCATTCACGACGCATCCCTCCCCCCAGCGCGGTGCCTTCGCGGCGCCGTGCCCACGTTCGGATTTCGCAATGACCCCACAAACCATCACGGTCATCCGTGGCGACGGTATCGGCCCGGAGATCATGGAAGCCGCCCTGCACGTGCTCGACGCGATGGACGTCGGCCTGTCGTATGAATTCGCCGACGCCGGCCTGGCCGCGCTCGAGCAGACGGGCGAGCTGCTGCCTGCCGCCACGATCGATTCGATCCGCCGCAACCGCATCGCGCTCAAGAGCCCGCTGACGACGCCGGTCGGCGGCGGGTTCTCCTCGATCAACGTCGAGCTGCGCAAGCGCTTCGACCTGTACGCCAACGTGCGCCCCGCCAAGTCGCACCCGAACACGAAGTCGCGCTTCCCGTCGGGCATCGACCTGATCACCGTGCGCGAGAACACCGAAGGCGCGTACAGCGCCGAAGGCCAGGCGCTTTCGGAGGACGGCGACACCGCCACCTCGATCACGAAGACCACGCGACGCGGCTCCGAACGCATCGTGCGCTACGCGTTCGACCTGGCGCGCCGCACGGGCCGCAAGAAGGTCACGATCGTCCACAAGGCGAACATCCTGAAGTCGACCTCGGGCCTGTTCCTGAAGGTCGCGCGCGAAGTGGCCGCGCAGTACCCGGAGATCGAGAACAACGAAATGATCGTGGACAACACCTGCATGCAGCTGGTGATGAAGCCCGAGCAGTTCGACGTGATCGTGACCACCAACCTGTTCGGCGACATCATCTCCGACCTCTGCGCCGGTCTCGTCGGCGGCCTCGGGCTCGCGCCCGGCGCGAACATCGGCACCGACGCGGCGATCTTCGAGGCCGTGCACGGCTCGGCGCCGGACATCGCCGGCAAGGGCGTGGCCAATCCGTGCGCGCTGCTGCTCGGCGCGGCGCAGATGCTCGACCACCTCGGCCAGCCGGCCAAGGCGACGCGCCTGCGCGACGCGATCAACGCCACGCTGGAAGCCGGCGATGCGCTGACCCCGGACCTCGGCGGCACCGGCACCACGATGGCCTTCGCGAAGGCCATCGCGAAGCGCGCCGCCTAGCGGCGCGACTTGCCCAGCAGCCGCAGGATCTCGAGGTAGAGCCAGACCAGCGTCACCAGCAGGCCGAACGCGCCGTACCATTCCATGTACTTCGGTGCGCCGCGTTCGACGCCCTGCTCGATGAAGTCGAAATCGAGCACGAGGTTCAGCGTGGCGATCACCACGACCACCGCCGAGAAGCCGATCCCGACCCAGCCGCCTTCATGGATGAAGGCCATGCCGCCGAAGCCGAACAGGTGCATGCCCATGTTCACGAGGTAGAGCAGGGCGATGCCGCCGGTGGCTGCGACGACGCCGAGCTTGAAGTTCTCGGTGGCCCGCACGAGACCGCTGCGATAGGCGACCAGGAGCGCCGCGAGCGTCCCGAACGTCAGCCCCACGGCCTGCAGCACGATGCCGGGATAGCGTTGTTCGAAGACCGCCGAGATGGCACCGATGAACAGGCCTTCCGCGGCGGCGTAGAGCGGCGCGGTGACGGGCGCCCAGGTCTTGCGGAAGACCGTCGCGAGTGCCAGCGCCAGGCCGCCCAGCGCGCCGCCCCAGACGTAGGGCGTCAGCGGCTCTCCCGCGTAGGCCTTGCTCCAGGTGAACATCGCCGTGGCCAGCACGACGACCAGCAGGAACGCGGTCTTGTTCACCGTGCCATTCAGGCTCATCGCGTCGCCGTCGCGGCGGACGACGGTCCCGGCGCCCGCGTCGAGGAAGGTGGATTCGCCCAGTACGGGATTGCCGCTGCGCATGATGGCCTCGCTGTTGTTGGTGGCTGTCCGGGATGCACGGCCAGCATACCGGGGCGGACGCGTGGCGCGTTCGCGTTGACACGCCGCGGGCCGCTCCGGACAATAGCCGGCCTTTCGCGGCGTTGGCGCGCAGCGGAAGCGTTCCGATCGGCGGGGTATAGCGCAGTCTGGTAGCGCGCCTGCTTTGGGAGCAGGATGTCGGGGGTTCGAATCCCTCTACCCCGACCAGCCGGCCCGGAGGGCTTGCAGGTGCGACAATCCGGACAAGGGCGCCCGTAGCTCAACCGGATAGAGCACCGGCCTTCTAAGCCGGCGGTTGCAGGTTCGAGTCCTGCCGGGCGCGCCAGGCGACATGGATTTGGTGGGTGTAGCTCAGCTGGTTAGAGCACCGGATTGTGATTCCGGGGGTCGTGGGTTCAAATCCCATCATCCACCCCAGATTCGGTTCAGATTCATCGTTTTTGTTGTTACAATCCGCCGCTTCACGCTTTTCGGGCCGTTAGCTCAGTTGGTAGAGCAGTTGACTCTTAATCAATAGGTCCAAGGTTCGAATCCTTGACGGCCCACCAATCCCGAAGCGCCCGGCCCCGTGCCGGGCGTTTTCTTTTCCCGGCTCCGCCGCGCGCCGCACGCGGGCCGTAGAATCCCGGGTTCGCGAAAGTGGCGGAATTGGTAGACGCCCCGGTTTTAGGTACCGGTGCCGCAAGGCGTGCGGGTTCGAGTCCCGCCTTTCGCACCAGGAGCCAACAGCCGGTGACTGGATTCCCTTGGCGCGCTGCGGCGCGTTGGGGCGCTCGGTGGGCGTGATGTGTCCGAGGCGCGGTTCGAGTCCCGCCTTTCGCACCAGCAACCGGCGGAATTTGTGGCGGTGCAGCGCCAAATCGGCGAAACTAGCCCGTTCCGCCGCCCGGGCCGGCCAAGGCCTTGCCGGATTGCGGTTTTCCCGACAATTTCAACGAACGAGTGCCGCGGCGAGGCCGCGGCCGGACGGAGTGGGTGATGGCAGGTTCAGCAACGCAGGTTTCGGTCGAGTCCACGGGCAACCTCGAGCGTCGGATGACGCTGCGCGTGCCCGCCGGCGACGTGGATTCCCAGGTCGGGGGTCGCCTGCGCGAGATCGCGCGTACCGCCCGCATCAAGGGCTTCCGCCCGGGCAAGGTACCCGCCACCGTGGTCGAGCAGCGCTTCGGCCAGCAGGTACGCGCCGAGGTCCTCGACGGCCTGCTGCGCCAGGGCTTCGATTCGGCCGTGCGCGAGAACGACCTGCGCATCGCCGGCAGCCCGCGCATCGAGCCGGACGCCGGCGCGGGCGAGGGCGAACTGTCCTACGTCGCCACCTTCGAGCTGATGCCGGACTTCGGTCCGATCGACGTGTCGAAGCTGCAGATCGTGCGTCATTCGGCCGAGGTCACCGAGGCCGACGTCGACCGCATGGTCGAGAACCTGCGCCAGCAGCGCGGCAGCTGGACCGTGGTCGAGCGCGCGGCGAAGGAAGGCGACGCGGTCGACGTGGCCACCTGGTCGCAGGCCGGCGACACGCGCCTGCCCGCCGAGGGCGAGGAGCGCGGCGCCGCCGTGATCGGTTCCGGCGTCATGTACGTGGACATCGAGAAGGCGCTGGCCGGAATGAAGGCCGGCGAGTCGAAGACGATCGACGTGGACTTCCCGGCCGACTGGCGCGTGCCGATGCTGGCCGGCCGCACCGTGCAGGTGCACCTGTCCGCCGAGCGCGTGTCCGAGCGCGTCCTGCCGGAAGTCGACGGTGCGTTCATCCGCAGCTTCGGCGTGCGCAGCGGCGAGCTGTCGCAGTTCCGTTCCGACATCCGCAGCAACCTCGAGCGCGAGCTGAAGGGCGCGCTGATGGGCGGCCTGCGCCGGGAAGTCGGCGAAGCGCTGGCCAAGGCCTATGCCTCCACCGAATTGCCGCCGCGCCTGGTCGAGCAGGAAGCCCGCGCGCTGGCCCAGCAGGCCGCCGACGGCGCTGCGGTACCGGAGGATGCGTACAAGGCCTTCATGGAGCCCGCCTCCAAGCGCGTGCTGCTGGCCCTGCTGGTCGCCGAGGTCGCGCGCCAGAACGAATTGCGCCTGGACCCGCGCCGCGTGAACGAACTCATGCGCCTGATCGCCTCCACCTACGAGGAGCCGCAGCAGGTCATTGATTTGTACCGCAACGACCCCCAGTTGATGGCTGGGCTGCAGAACCGCGCGATGGAAGAGCAGGTGATCGACTGGATCGCCGAGCGCGCCACGCACACGGACAAGGCCCTTACTTTCCAGGAAGCGATCGGCTGAACGGCCGGAGGCGAAACGAACCGATGAACGAGACCAAGGCCCTGAACCTCGTGCCGATGGTGGTCGAACAGACCAGCCGCGGCGAGCGCGCGTACGACATCTACTCGCGCCTGCTGAAGGAGCGGGTGATCTTCCTCGTCGGCGGGATCGACGACCACGTCGCCAACGTGATCGTGGCGCAGATGCTGTTCCTCGAGGCCGAGAACCCCGAGAAGGACATCAGCCTGTACATCAACTCGCCGGGCGGCATCGTCACCGCGGGCATGGCGATCTACGACACGATGCAGTTCATCAAGCCGGACGTGAGCACGATCTGCGTCGGCCAGGCGGCCTCGATGGGTGCGCTGCTGCTCGCCGCCGGCGCCAAGGGCAAGCGTTACGCGCTGCCGAACTCGCGGGTGATGATCCACCAGCCGCTGGGCGGCTTCCAGGGCCAGGCGACCGACATCGAGATCCACGCGCGCGAAATCCTGTCGATGAAGCAGCGCCTGAACGAGATCCTGTCCAAGCACACCGGCCAGGCGCTCGACACCGTCGCCCGCGACACCGAGCGCGACAACTTCAAGAGTGCCGAGGCCGCGCGCGACTATGGCCTGGTCGACGAGGTGCTGGAGCGCCGACCCGAGGAATCGATCCAGTCCGCCTGAGCGCGGCCCGGACGCGAACCTCGCCCGGGGCATGCGCCTTCGGGTATAAGTGCTTGAAGAAACTAGAAATCCATCCTGCACGGCGGGTCCGGGAAGGCATCCGGAGCGCTGTGCTATTCTCGGGCCGCTACCGCGGCTGCAGCAGGTAACTGGGGAATGACCGAAGACCGTCAAGGCCGATCCGGCGACAGCAGCAAGATCCTGTACTGCTCGTTCTGCGGGAAGAGCCAGCACGAGGTCCGCAAGCTGATCGCGGGCCCGAGCGTGTTCATCTGCGATGAATGCGTCGAGCTGTGCAACGACATCATCCGCGAGGAGCTCGAGGAGAAGGCGCAGTCGGCGCGCAGCAGCCTGCCCAAGCCCAAGGAAATCCTGGAAGTCCTCGACCAGTACGTGATCGGCCAGGCACGCGCGAAGAAGACGCTCGCGGTCGCCGTGTACAACCACTACAAGCGCATCGAGAGCCGGCAGAAGAACGACGACGTCGAACTGGCGAAGTCGAACATCCTGCTGGTCGGGCCGACCGGCTCGGGCAAGACGCTGCTGGCGGAAACGCTGGCGCGCATGCTCAACGTGCCGTTCACCATGGCCGATGCCACCACGCTGACCGAAGCCGGCTACGTCGGCGAGGACGTGGA
>DATJDY010000351.1:0-4233 GCA_035497155.1 Luteimonas sp. | reverse complement strand
CTGCAAGGCGCGCAAGCCCGAATGCTGGCGTTGCCCGATCCGCGACCTCTGCCGCTGGCCGGAAAAAGGGGACGGAGGTAATTAAAAAAGGGACAGGTCCGACGACCTGTCCCTTTTTTAATTACCTCCGTCCCCTTTTTCCGGCCAGCGGCAGAGGTCGCGGATCGGGCAACGCCAGCATTCGGGCTTGCGCGCCTTGCAGGTGTAGCGCCCGTGCAGGATCAGCCAGTGGTGCGCGCCCTGGAGGTATTCCGGCGGCACTACCGCGACCAGGCCATCCTCGACCGCGCGCACGGTCTTGCCCGGCGCCAGCCCGGTACGGTTGGCGACGCGGAAGATGTGGGTGTCCACCGCGATGGTCGGCTCGCCGAACGCGGTGTTGAGCACCACGTTCGCGGTCTTGCGGCCGACGCCCGGCAGCGCTTCGAGCGCTTCGCGCGTGCGCGGCACTTCGCCATCGTGTTGTTGCAACAGGAGGCGGCTCATCGCGACCACGTTCGCGGCCTTGGCGTTGTACAGGCCGATGCTCGAGATGTAGCGCTTCAGCCCGGTTTCGCCGAGGGCGACGATCTTCGCCGGCGTGTTGGCGACCGGGAACAGCCGCTTCGTCGCCTTGTTGACGCCGACGTCGGTCGCCTGCGCGGACAGGATCACCGCGACGAGCAGTTCGAACGGCGTGGCGTAGGCGAGTTCGGTCTTCGGCGCCGGATCGAGTTCGGCCAGGCGCGCGAAGAGTTCGCGGACTTCGCCCGGGCGCAGCTTGCCGACGGCCGGCTTGCGCGCGCGCACCAGGGAAGCGACGCGCTCCGTGGGCGCGCGTCCGGGCGCGGACGTTTTCGCGGCGGTTTTTTTCGCGGGGCTCATCCGGGCTTGCCCGCGGCGCGCGCGCGGGCGCGGGCGAGCGCTGCCGCGGCGGCGGGCGGCAATCCCGGAACGGCCGCGGGCGCGATGTCATCGCCGTCGCGCGCCATGTCGGCCATGGCGACCGGCGCGGCCGCGCGGCGTTCCGCGCGCTCGCGTTCGCGACGCTCCAGCCGCAGCGCGCGCGCGCGATGGCGCTCGCGCGCTGCGAGCGCAGCCGTGCGCCCGGCGCGGGCCGACTCGATGCGCGCGCGGCAATCGGGCGCGCATTCCGCGCACGCAACCGGCGGCGCGTCGTCGCCATCGAGCAGCCCGAGCGTCATCGCCCGGTCGAGGTCGTCGTCGCGCAGCGCGGCGGCGATCGCGTGCGCGCGTTCGCCGCCTGCCGCGCGGCAACCGCAGCAGGGGCAGCCGGCTTCGCTCAACGCCCGTGGAATTCCGGCTTGCGCCGCGCGAGGAACGCGCCGGTGCCTTCGCGCATGTCCTCGGTGGCGAACATCAGGCCGAACTGCGCGGCTTCGTACGCCAGGCCTTCGCCGATCGCGCACTCGCCGCCGAAATTCACGCAGTCCAGCACGCCGCGCAGCGCGAGCGGCGCCGACGCGGCGAGCTGGTCGGCCAGCGCCATCGCCTGCGCTTCCAGTTCGGCCGCCGGCACCACGCGGTTGACGATGCCCAGCTGCAGCGCGCGCGCCGCGTCGACGGGCGCGCCGGTCAGGCACAGTTCCAGCGTGGCCGCGCGGCCGGCCAGCCGCAGCAGGCGCTGGCTGCCGCCGAAGCCGGGGATCAGGCCGAGATTGACCTCGGGCTGGCCGAGCTTCGCGCTGTCGGCGGCGATGCGCAGGTGGCAGCACATCGCCAGCTCGAGGCCACCGCCGAGCGCGAATCCGTTCACCATCGCGATCACCGGCTTGGGCAGCGTCTCGATCGTGCGCATCATCCGCTGGCCGCGGAGGGCGAAATCGCGCCCCTGCGCTGGCGTGAGGGTGTTCATCTGGGCGATGTCGGCCCCTGCCACGAAGGCCTTTGGGCCCGCGCCGGTCAGCACGACCACGCGCACCGCCTCGTCCGCCGCGACGGCGTCGAAGGCGGCCTGGAGCGCGTCCAGGGTGGCCAGGTCCAGCGCGTTCAGCTTGTCCGGGCGGTTGACGGTGAGCACCCGGACCGCGCCGCGGTCGGTGCTGGTGAGGACGGGCTCGGTCATCGGCTTCGGGGATTCCAGCAAGTGGGGCGGGCCGGCGTGGAACTCGGCGCCGCGGCCGCGGTCGGAGTGGGGTCGTCAGTGGCAGTTAAGCCCTGCGACCGCTATCCTAGCGCGCCCCATGCCAGCCATGGGGCGACTGCCCACCCCGGAGGTTCCACCGAATGAAGTTGCGCTTTATGCAGTCGCGCCTGTTGGCGGCCACCGCCCTCGCGGCACTCACCCTGTCCGCCACCGGCCTTGCCAGCGCGCAGGACACCACCTCCGCAAAGGGCAAGCTCAGCTACGCCCTGGGCTACCAGCTCGGTCGCGAAACCGTCGAGAGCGGTGAAGCACTCGACCTGGCCACGATGACCAAGGCCCTGCAGGACGGCTACGCCAAGAAGGATCCGGCGGTTCCCGTCGACCAGATGCGCGACGCCTACCAGGCCATGCAGCAGCGCCTGCAGGCCAAGGCCAAGGCTGCGTTCGAGAAGGCCGCCGCCGAGAACAAGACCAAGAGCGACGGCTACCTGGCGCAGAACAAGGCCAAGGCCGGCGTCAAGACGCTGCCCGACGGCGTGCAGTACCGCGTGATCGAAACCGGCAACGGCGCCAAGCCGACGCCGGCCAGCTCGATCGAGCTGGAAGTGTCCGGCCCGTATCCGTGGGGCCAGCAGCCGACGCCGGCGCCCGCCGCGCAGAAGATGGCTTCGACCAAGCTCAGCGAGATCGAGATGCCCGCGATCCGCGAAGTGCTGGCGATGATGCCGCAGGGTTCGAAGTGGGAAATCGTGCTGCCGCCGGAAAAGGCGTTCGGCAACGACCCGCGCAGCCCGTTCCCGCCGAACGTCGCCGTGCAGTTCGAGATCAAGCTCGTCAGCGTCAAGTAAGCGACGCCGCCGACGCCGAGCGGTACCGCAACGCCGGCCTCGTGCCGGCGTTGCTATATTCCCCGCATGGTTTCCCCCGCCTATCCCCTGCAGAGCGTCGTGTTGAGCCCCTGCGTGGGCGTGTGCGAGCTTCGCGCCGACGGGCTGTGCGCGGGCTGCGGGCGCAGCGTGGCCGAGATCGCGGCGTGGTCGACGATGGACGATGCCTCGCGCCTGCGGGTCATGGAGCGCCTGGACGCGCGCGGCGACGCGTGACGGCGGCGAACGCCATGCCTCCTCCGTTCGAGACGCCTGCATCCGGCACGCAGGCCTCGCACACGCCCACTTCCGACACGTTGCGCCGCGTGGCCGCGGCCTTGCATCCGCTCGCGCGCGTCCCCGCCGGCCCGGCCTGGAACCTCGATGAAGTCGTCGACCTGTTGCCGGCCTCCGCGCCGGTGCCGGCAGCGGTGCTCGTCGGGCTGGTGCCGCGACCGGATGGCGTGCAGGTGCTGCTGACGCGACGCACCGATGCATTGCGCCAGCATGCCGGGCAGGTGAGTTTCCCCGGCGGACGCATCGAACCTGCCGATCGCGATGCCGCGGCCGCCGCGATCCGCGAAACCGGCGAGGAAATCGGCGTGGCGCCGGCGGCGCTTGCGCCGCTGGGCTGGCTCGACCCGCTGGCGACGGTGACCGGCTTCGCCGTGTTGCCGCTCGTCGCCACCATCGCCGCCGACTACCGCGCGCGCCCGGATCCGCGCGAAGTCGACGAAGTGTTCGAGGTGCCGCTCGACTTCCTCATGGCCGAAGCGAACCTGCGCCGCGTCTCGTTGCAATGGCAGGGGCGCGAGCGCACGGTGCTCGAATTCGTCGATCGCGGCCAGCCGCGCCTGCGCATCTGGGGCGCGACCGCGTCGATCCTGCTCAACCTGCGGCAACGCCTGGAGCGTGCGTGATGGAGGGTTGGAACACCCTGGTGCAGGCCGAGGACCTGGCGGCGCGGCTCGCCGCTGCCGGCGCGGCCGAGGACGGCTCGACGCGCGGAGGCCTGGTCGTCGCCGACTGCCGCGTCTCGCTGGCCGATCGTGAGGCGGGGCCGCGGCTGTACGCGGAATCGCACATCCCCGGCGCGATCCGCGTCGAACTCGAGGCCGACCTGTCCGATCATCGCAAGACGGGGCAGGGTCGCCACCCCTGGCCCGACGCCGCCGATTTCGTCGCGCGGCTTGGTGCATGGGGCATCGCGCGCGACACGCAGGTCGTCGCGTACGACGACGGTGACGGCGCGTTCGCCGCGCGACTGTGGTTCATGCTCCG
>DATJDY010000350.1:0-1638 GCA_035497155.1 Luteimonas sp. | reverse complement strand
GGCGTGGTGCTGAGCAAGCGCATGTTCCAGCGCGGCGAAGCGCGCGTGCTGCAGCTCACGGCCTGGCAGATGGCGATCGGCACGGTCGGCCTCGTGCTCGTCGCGCTGGCGGTGGACGAACCGCCGATGCAGTGGAATTCGGGCCTCGTGCTCGCGCTCGCCTACAACGGCGTGCTCGCGTCCGGCCTCGCGTGGCTGCTGTGGGGCTGGCTCGTCGAGCAGTTGCCCGCGCAGGTGGCGGGCGTGTCGAGCCTGGTGATCCCGATCCTTGGCGTGCTGTTCGCGTGGTGGGTGCTGCACGAAGCGCCCGACGGCGCCGAATGGACCGGCATCGCGCTGCTGGTCGCCGCGCTCGCCGTCGTCGGGCGGCGGCCGCCCAGGGGGGCGGGGCCTGATCGGGTGACGAATGTAACTTGATGCCGGGGCGCTGCTGCCAGCAAGATGCCTGCCTCGGGAGGGAACGCCGATGATCGAAGTCGAAGGACTCCACAAGCAGTACGACCGCCTCGCCGCGGTGCGCGATCTTTCGTTCGCGGTGCGGCCGGGCGAGATCATGGGCCTGGTCGGGCCGAACGGCGCGGGCAAGACCACCACGCTGCGCTGCGTCACCGGCATCATTCCCGCGACGGCGGGCACCGTGCGCGTCAACGGCATCGACCTCGCGCAGGATCCGGCGGGCGCCAAGCGCCAGCTTGCGTTCATGCCCGACGAGCCGCGGCTGTTCGAGCACCTGACGGTGATGCAGCACCTGAACTTCGTCGCGCGCCTGTATGGCGTGCCGGACTTCGCGACGCGCGCGCTGCCGCTGCTCGCCGAGCTGGAGATGGCCGACAAGCAGGACCTGCTGCCCGGCGAGCTGTCGCGCGGGATGAAGCAGAAACTCGTCATCGCCTGCGGCCTGCTGCACCAGCCCAAGGTGGTGATCTTCGACGAGCCGCTCACCGGCCTCGACCCGGGCGGCATCCGCCGCATGAAGCAGGTGATGAAGCGGCTGGCCGCGGATGGCGCCGCAGTGATCCTGAGCTCGCACATGCTCGGCCTGATCCAGGAGGTGTGCACGCACCTGCTGATCCTCAAGAACGGCCAGAAGATCGCCGACGGGACCGTCGCGGAGATCCAGGCGCGCTACGGCAGCGATGGCAGCGGCAGCCTGGAGGACGTGTTCTTCCGCGCGACCGGCGACATCGATGGCGATGGCGTTCGCGAGGACGCCACCGGCGCGCGCGCCGGATGAGCGCGGCGGACGCAGTGGAAACGGCTGCGATGAAGACTCGAGCGATGGGTTCGCCCTGGAGCGCCTGCCTGTACCAGCAGGCGTTGTCGATCTACAACGCGGTGCGCCAGCGCGTACTGCGCCTGAAGCAGCCGAAGTACCTGGCGGGTGCGGTCGCGGGCGTCGCGTACTTCTATTTCTTCGTGTTCCGGCATGCCTTCCAGGAACGCGCGCATCGCGGCGGCCCGGGCCTCACGGAAATGGTGGGATGGCTGCACGATCCCGCGATCGCGTCGCTCGTGCTCGGCGGCGCCGCGTTCGCCCTGCTGGTGGTGCTGCTGGTGGCCTGGGTGCTGCCGGGCGACCGCAGCGCGCTGTCGTTCAGCGAGGCGGAGGTCGCGTTCCTGTTCCCGGCGCCGATGACG
>DATJDY010000349.1:0-7391 GCA_035497155.1 Luteimonas sp. | reverse complement strand
GGTCGAACTTGTAGGTCGTGCCGTCGGGGGTGACGACCTCGAAGCCCTCGCCGGTCCTCCCGGACTCGCTGGTGGACGCCAGTGCGCTGAGGCATCGGGCGATCGCGCCTTCGCGCGTGGTCGCCGGATAGCCGCCCCCGGTCGCGGGGACGTCGCCGCCCAGCAGCAACTCCTGGTCCCCGCCGCCCGGCAGGTAGAAGAACGTGCCCTGCCAGTATTCGTCCGGGCTGAAAATGCCGGCGTTGGGTGGCGCGCTGTTGATCTCCGGCGGCGCGTTGAACTCGGAGCAACGATGGTCCGGGTCGGCCGCGTTGACCACCCAATCGACCATGTTGGCCGTCATGCCGGCGAAGACGCCGTGCAAGTGCGGAATGTCGAGTTCCCAGTCACCGAAATGGCCGACGGCCGGAGCGCTGCCAGGCGCGAAGCGCCGCGCCGCCCGCACCGGCAGCGCGTTGTTGCCCGGCAATGCGACGTCGGTCTGCACGAACGACAGGCTGCCGGTGGACAAGCCGATCTGGTCGCCGAAGAAGCCGCCGTCGAGCGTGCCGATGCGGCTGTGCTCCTGGATGAGCTTCGCGTACTCTTCCGGAATCGTCTGCGCGCAGACGGACGAACACCCGATGGACACCGCGATCGCGGCGCCCAACGCCCAGGACTTCGGCATTGCGCTCTCCCCATTCCCTTGAAGGCGGCAATCCGTCTTGGGCGCCGGATCGCCTTAGCCGCGACCGTCCCCACGGTCGCAACACCTAGCCTAACGCGGGCGCAGGCCGCAAACGGCCAAGCGCGTCACAAAATTTTCAGCCGAGGGCGGCGCGGACGTTCCGGAACATGCGCAGCCACGGCGATGCGTCCGGCCAGCCGGCCGGCGCCCAGCTCATGTTGAGGCTGCGCGGGGTGCGCTCGGGGTGCGGCATCAGGATGGTCGAGCGGCCGTCGTCGCTGGCCAGGCCGGCGACGGCGTCGGTCGAGCCGTTCGGATTCGCCGGATAGGACTCGGCCGGGCTGCCGTCGCCGCGCACGTAGCGCAGCGCGACGCGCGCCGCGGCGGCATCGACGGTGCCGGCGAATTCGGCGCGGCCTTCGCCGTGCGCGATCGACACCGGGATCAGCGAGCCGGCCATGCCGCGCAGGAACAGCGACGGCGACTCGACGACTTCGAGCATGCCGAAGCGCGCCTCGAACTGCTCGCTGCGGTTGCGGAGGAAGCGCGGCCAGTGCGCGGTGCCGGGGATGATGTCGCGCAGCTGGCTCATCATCTGGCAGCCGTTGCACACGCCGAGCGAGAAGGTGTCGCCGCGCGCGAAGAAGGCCGCGAACATGTCGCGCAGCTCCGGGCGCTCGAGGATGCTGGTGGCCCAGCCGCGGCCCGCGCCGAGCACGTCGCCGTAGCTGAAGCCGCCGCAGGCCGCGAGGCCGGCGAAGCCGTCGAGCGCGACGCGCCCCGCGACGAGGTCGCTCATGTGCACGTCGAAGGCGCGGAAGCCGGCGCGCTCGAACGCGGAGGCCATCTCGACCTGGCCGTTGACGCCCTGCTCGCGCAGGATCGCGACCTTGGGCCCGGCGCCGTTGGCGATGTACGGCGCGGCGATGTCTTCCGCCGGATCGAACGCGAGCTTCGGGCGCAGCCCCGGCGCATCGAAGCGCATCGCGGCCGCGCGTTCCTCGTCCGCGCATTCGGGGTTGTCGCGCAGGCGCTGCATCGCATGCGTCACCGACCACCACGCGCCGAACAGGTCGTCCCACGCCCACTCGGCGAGCGCGTCGCCGTCGTCGAGCACGCGCAGCTTCGGCGCGGTGGTCGGGCGCGCGATGCGCTGCGCGCAGTCGACCAGGCCATGGCGCGACACGAGGTCGGCGAACGCGGCGCGGTCCTCGGACGCGATCTGCACGACCGCGCCGAGCTCCTCGTTGAACAGCGTGCGGAACACGTCCTCGATGCGGTCCGCGCCCCAGCCGTCGAGCACGATGTCGAGGCCCAGGTGCGAGCAGAACGCCATCTCGGCGAGCGCGGCGAACGCGCCGCCGTCGGAACGGTCGTGATAGGCGAGCAGCAGGCCGTCGCGGCGCGCGTCACGGATGAGTTCGAAGAACGCGCGCAGGCGCCGCGGATCCTCGAGATCCGGCACGCCGGCGCCCGCGCCTTCGCCGCGGAACACCGGTAGCCCGCCCTGGCCGCCGCCGGATTGCGGATGGCACTGCGCGAGGATCGAGCCGCCGAGGCGCTGGCGGCCGGCACCGAGGCCGATCAGCCACAGCTCCGTCTCGCCTTCGCGCGACAGCAGTGGCGTCAGCTGTTCGCGCACGTCCGCGACCGGCGCGAACGCCGTCACGATCAGCGACACCGGCGACACCGACTTGTGCTGTTGTTCCCCGTTCCCCGTTCCCCGTTCCCCGCTCTTCCATGCCGCCTGCATCGACAGCGAATCCTTGCCGACCGGAATCGCGAGATCCAGCGCCGGGCACAGCTCCATCGCGACCGCGCGCACCGCGTCGAACAGGCGCGCGTCCTCGCCATCGTGGCCGGCGGCGGCCATCCAGTTCGCGGACAGCTTGATCGCGTCGAGCGACGCCACCGGCGCGGCGCACAAGTTGGTGATCGCCTCGCCGACGGCCATGCGCGCGGCGGCGACCGGGTCGAGCAGCGCAAGCGGCGTGCGCTCGCCGATCGCCATCGCTTCGCCGGCTGTGCCGTCGTAACCGGACAGCGTGATCGCGCAATCGGCGACCGGCAGCTGCCACGGGCCGACCATCTGGTCGCGCGCGGTCAGCCCGCCCACGCTGCGGTCGCCGATGGTGACGAGGAAGGATTTCGCCGCGACGGTCGGATGCGCGAGCACGCGCAGGCCGGCGTCGCGCAGCTCGAGCGCGCCGGTGTCCAGCGCGGGCCAGCGCGCCGCGGCCGGGCGCGCCGTGTCGCGATGCATCTTCGGCGCCTTGCCGAAGAGGACGTCCATCGGCAGGTCGATGGGGTGGGGCGGGGAATGGGGAATGGGGAATGGGGACGCGGAATTTCCTGGCGCGCCACCGGTCGCCCGGACCTCCCCCTTCCCCATTCCCCCTTCCCTATTCCCTTCGCCCAGATAGCCCACGACGAGCCGCTCCTCGGCCGTCGCGACACCGACCACGGCGAACGGACACCGCTCCCTGAGGCAGATCGCGGCGAATTCGGCGACGCGGTCCTGCGGCAGGCCGAGCACGTAGCGCTCCTGCGATTCGTTGCACCACAGCTGCAGCGGCGACAGCGACGGATCGTCGCTGGGCACCTTGTCGAGATCGATCAGGCCGCCGACACCGGAGTCGTGCAGCAGCTCGGGGATCGCGTTCGACAGGCCGCCGGCGCCGACATCGTGGATCGACGCGATCGGATTGCGTTCGCCGAGCGCGACGCAGCGGTCGATCACTTCCTGGCAGCGCCGCTCCATCTCGGGGTTGTCGCGCTGCACGCTCGCGAAATCGAGGTCCTCGGCGCTTTCGCCCGACGCCACCGAGCTCGCGGCGCCGCCGCCGAGCCCGATCAGCATCGCCGGGCCGCCGAGCACGACCACCGCGTCGCCGGGCGACAGCGCGTGCTTCGCGACCATCGGGCGGTCGACCGCGCCGAGACCGCCGGCGAGCATGATCGGCTTGTCGTAGGCGCGCACCAGGCCGTCGGCCTCGTGCAATTCGAACGAACGGAAATACCCGAGCAGGTTCGGGCGCCCGAACTCGTTGTTGAACGCCGCGCCGCCGAGCGGCCCGTCGAGCATGATCTCGAGCGCCGGCGCCATGCGCGGGTTCAGCGCGCGCGTCGCCTCCCAGGGCTGCGGCAGCGTCGGGATGCGCAGGTGCGACACGCTGAAGCCGGTCAGGACGGCCTTCGGCTTGCCGCCGCGGCCGGTCGCGCCTTCGTCGCGGATCTCGCCGCCCGCGCCGGTCGACGCGCCGGGGAACGGCGCGATCGCGGTCGGATGGTTGTGGGTTTCGACCTTGATGCAGAACGCGCTGTCGGCGAGTGCTTCCGCGCGGTATTCGCCGCTGTCCGGGTCCGGCCGGTAGCGGCGCGCGCCGAAACCGGCGACGACCGCCGCGTTGTCGCTGTACGCCGACAGCGTGTTCGCCGGCGTCGTCGCGTGCGTGTGCCGGATCATGCCGAACAGCGACACCGGCTTGCCGCCGTTGCCGGACTGCTCGACGCCGTCGATGGTCCAGCTGGCGTTGAAGATCTTGTGCCGGCAATGTTCTGAATTCGCCTGCGCGAACATCATCAGCTCGACGTCGCTCGGGTCGCGGCCGAGCTCGCCGAAGCGCGCGCGCAGGTAATCGATTTCGTCGTCGGCCAGCGCGAGCCCGAGGCGCGCGTTCGCCGCTTCCAGCGATGCGAGCGGGATCCGTTCCAGCGCGCCGCGCGCCGGCGCGCCGAACAGCGCGGCGCCGTCCTCGCGGGTCGCGGCGAGCGACTGGGTCATGGGGTCGTGCAGCAGTTTCGCCACGGCCGCCTGCCGTGCGGGGTCCGTCGGCCAGCCGGCCAGGTCGATGCGGGTGCCGCGCTCCACGCGCTTCACCGGCAGGCGCGCGCCATGCAGCAGTTCGGTCGCCTTGCTCGCCCACGGCGAAATCGTGCCGAGCCGCGGCAGGACGAAGCGCGAGACCGCGCCCGGCTCGAGCGGGGCGAACGTGGCATCCGCTTGCAGGATGCGCTGCAGCGCGACCGGGTCCGGCGCGGCGCCGGCTTCGGGTTCGATCCAGTAGGCATGCCAGGCGCCGAGCACGCGCAGGCCGGGGGCGATGGCCTGGAGCCTGGCTTGCAGCCGCTCGCGGCGGAACGGCGAGAGGGCCGGGAGGCCCTCGAGGACGATCACGACCATGTCCAGCGGGTGTCCAGCGGGCACCGTGTCAACCGTACGGAACGGGGCCCTTTATTGTAACCCGACCGCCCCGCTGGCCGTGGGCTTGCCACCGGCGGCGAGCGCGTCCAGGGCGGCACGCAGCTGCTCCGGGGCCAGGTAGCCGCCGAGCTGGGTGCCGTCGGCCGCCAGCACCATCGGGGTACCGGTCAGGCCGGCGCGGCGGCCGAGCTGGTATTCCATCGTCACCGGGTTGGTGCAGTTGCCGGCGGCGACGTTGCGATCGTTCTTCGCATCGGTCAGCGCCTTGCGCCGGTCCGGCGCGCACCACACCGCCACCATCTTGCGGAAATCCTCGCTGCCCAGGCCCATGCGCGGGAACGCGAGGTATTCCACCGCGATCCCGAGCTTGTTGTATTCGGCGATCTGCGAGTGGAACTTGCGGCAGTAGCCGCACTCCACGTCGGTGAACACGGTGACGGTGTACTTCGGGTCCTTCGGCGCGAACACGATGCGGTCCGCGACCGGCACGCTGCGCAGCAGCTCGACGCGCAGCCGCTTCATCGCGTCCTGGCCGAGGTCGCGGCGCGCGCCGACGTCGTACAGGCTGCCCTGGATCAGGTACTTGCCGTCGTTGCTGACATAGAGCACCTGCCCGCCGACGATCACGGCCTGGAACCCCGGGATCGGCGCGGGGGACACCTGCTCGATGGCGATGTTCGGGTCGATCGAACGCACCGCATCGCGGGCGCGGGCGGCAGCGGTACCCGGCGCGATGGTCGGGCCGGCGGCGGCCTTCGCCGCAGCGGCAGGCTTCGCAGCGGCTGCGGCAGCGGCCGGCGACGGCTCCTGGGCGCAGGCGGAGAGGCTGGCGGTGGCCAGGAGCAGCGCGAGGATCGTTTTCATGCCCGGATTGTCGCATACCCCCGCCGCCGTCCAGCCCGGATTCCAGGCATCGCGGGCGACCGGTTCAGCCGCGCGGGTGGTGCTGCGCGTGCAGGCGCTTGAGGTGCTCGCGGGCGACGAGGGTGTAGATCTGCGTGGTCGACAGCGAACTGTGGCCGAGCAGCATCTGCAGCACGCGCAGGTCGGCGCCGTGGTTCAGCAGGTGCGTGGCGAAGCTGTGGCGCAGCCCGTGCGGGCTGACCCGCGCCGGATCGATGCCGGCGGCGGCGGCGTGGCGCTTCACCAGCGCCCAGAACGCCTGCCGGCTCAGCGCCTCGCCCGCCGGTACCAGGAACAGCGGCGTGGGCGAGCGCTTGCCCGCGAACAGCGGCCGCGTTTCGTCGAGGTAGCGCTGCAGCCAGTGGCGCGCTTCCTCGCCGAGCGGCACCAGGCGTTCGCGGCTGCCCTTGCCGGTGACGCGCAGCACGCCCTGGCGCAGGTTCACCGCCGTCGCCGGCAGGTCGACGAGCTCGCTCACGCGCAGGCCGCAGGCATACATCAGTTCGAGCATCGCGCGATCGCGCACGCCGATCGGCGCATTCGTGTCCGGCGCCGCGAGCAGCGCTTCCACCTGGCTCTCGGCGAGCGCCTTCGGCAACAGGCGCGGCAGGCGCGGGGGATCGAGCTGCGCGCACGGATCGTCGCTGCGCTGCCCGCGCCGCAACGCGTGCGCGAAGAACGCGCGCAGCGCCGACAGCAGCCTCGCATTGCTGCGTGGTGAATAGCCGGCGCCGGTGCGATAGGCGAGGTAATCGAACAGGGCCGCGCGATCCGCGCCGGCGAGGCCGCCGCCGGCGCCGTCGCGCCAGCGCGCGAAACCTTCGAGATCGCGCCGGTACCCGGCGAGGCTCTGCCGCGCGAGGCCCGACTCGGCCCAGGTCGCATCGAGGAAGGCCTCGATCGCCGCCGCATCCGCGTCGCCCAGCGGCGGCAAGGCCTGCGCGTCGCGGCGCCGGTCCGCGGGCGAGTTGCGTTCCTGCGCTCCGCGCACGGGCGTCATGCCGGCCACGTCGTCGCAGGCACGTCAGCCGCCGCGCGACCGCTTGGGCAGGCGCTGCAACCGCGTGCCGCTGGCGCGGTCGTGCCAGGCCAGCGCATCGCGGTCGAACCACGCCCACCAGAATCCGAGCCCGGCCGCGAGCAGCGACAACGTGCCCACCGCATACCGGATCGCCAGCGCGCGCCAGCCAGGCGCGCTTCCATCCGCCGTCGCCAGGCGCAGGCGCCACGGCCGCATCCCCAGCGTCTGCCCGCCGCCGCGCCAGCTCGCGATCGCATACGCGCCCGACGCGAGCCAGCACGCCAGCCACAGCAACCACGCGAGCAGCGAGAACGGGCGGATGTTCTGGTGAGCGTCGTGGTGGCCGAGGAACGTGTAGCCCAGCGTGAACACCGCCGACACGAGCATCCACAGTGCGAGCGCCGGCAGCGCGTCATACGCGAGCGCCAGCATCCGCCAGCCCACCAGCGCCCTCGCCTTCCCCTGCGCCGCTTCGCCGTTCGCCTCGTCCATCCCGTAAGCATAGTCGCGCGTCGCGATTTTGGCTCCGCGGCTAGCCGAAGCGAATTGCCTTCGGGGCTGGACGGCGGAAGCGGCCACGCCTTCGGGGCTGGGCA
>DATJDY010000348.1:0-5690 GCA_035497155.1 Luteimonas sp. | reverse complement strand
GGGGCGTCCATGCGGTGCAGTGTAGTCGCGGCGCTACAATCGCGGCATGTCCAATGCCCCCCGTTCCGTGCGTCCCTACCGCGGCGTGCTGCCGACCACCGGCGAGCGCGTCTATGTCGATCCGGCCGCCACGCTCATCGGAGATGTCGTGCTCGGCGACGACGTCTCGCTGTGGCCTGGCGTCGTGGTCCGCGGCGACGTCAACTTCATCCGCATCGGCGCGCGCACCAACATCCAGGACGGCACCGTCGTCCACGTGAGCCACGATGGCCCGCATGCGAAGCTCGGCGGCTTCGCCACGGTGATCGGCGCGGACGTCACCATCGGCCACAAGGCGATCGTGCACGCCTGCCGCATCGAGGACGCGTGCCTGGTCGGCATGGGCGCGGTCGTGCTCGATGGGGCCGTCGTGGAGAAGCACGGCTTCGTCGGCGCCGGCGCGCTGGTCACGCCCGGCAAGGTCGTGGGCAGCGGCGAGATGTGGCTCGGCAACCCGGCGCGCAAGGTGCGCATGCTGTCCGACGCCGAGATCGAGGCGCTGTACTACAGCGCCGGCCACTACGTCCGGCTGAAGGACGAATACCTCGCCGCCGGCGTGTAGGCGCGGCGCGCGCCGCGATCCCGATGCCCGAACTTCCCGAAGTCGAAACCACCCGCCGCGGCCTCGCCCCGCACCTCGTCGGCCGCCGCATCGCCGCGGTCACGCTGCGGCGCCCCGACCTGCGCTGGCCGATCCCGCCGCAGGTCGCGCGCCTGCTGCCGGGCCAGCGCATCGAAGCGGTACGCCGGCGCGCGAAGTACCTGCTGCTCGACACGGAGGCCGGCAGCGCGCTGCTGCACCTGGGCATGTCCGGCAGCCTGCGCGTGCTGCCGGCGCGCACGCCGGTCACGGCGCATGACCATGTCGATCTGGCGCTGGATGCCGCGCGCGGCGGTGGCGCGCGCGTGCTGCGCTTCAACGACCCGCGCCGCTTCGGCTGCCTGCTGTGGCAGCCGCCGGGCAAGACCCATGAACTGCTGCGCGACCTCGGGCCCGAGCCGCTGGACGATGCCACCGCCGGCGCGGCTTCCGGTGGGGCGGCTTTCAGTGGAGATTACCTGTACGCACGCAGCCGCGGCCGCAAGGCCCCGGTCAAGGTCTTCCTGATGGACCAGAAGGTGGTGGTCGGCGTCGGCAACATCTACGCGGCCGAAGCACTGTTCGCCGCCGGGATCTCGCCCCTGCGCCCGGCCGGCCAGGTGTCGCTGGAGCGCTACCGCGCCCTCGCCGACGCAGTCAAGGCGATCCTGGCGGCGGCGATCGCACGCGGCGGCACGACCCTGCGCGACTTCATCAGCCCCGACGGCGCACCGGGCTATTTCGAGCAGGAACTGTCCGCCTATGGCCGCGGCGGCGAGCCGTGCCCGCGCTGCGGGCGCGCCCTGAAATCGGCGGCCATCGGCCAGCGCGCCACCGCCTGGTGCGGGCACTGCCAGCGCTGACCAGGCCGCCACGATCGGCGCGGAACGCGGAACCGTCCGCCAACCGGTCATCCCGAAGGGCTATATTGGCCGCGTTTCGGGGAACATGACCTTGGCAGAGACCGCCGACATCACCTTGTGGCTGGACGCCGCGCGCGAGGGCGACCGGGGCGCGCTCGATCGCGTCCTCGCCACGCTGTACCAGGAGCTGCACGCGATGGCCCGGCGCCAGCTCGCCGGCCAGCTCGGGCACACGCTGGACGCGACGGCACTGGTCCACGAGGCCTACCTGAAGCTGGTCGGCCGCAACGCCGCCCAGTTCGACGACCGTGCGCACTTCTTCGCCTACGCCGCGTCGGCGATGCGCAGCGTGGTCGTGGACTACGCCCGCCAGCGCCTCGCGCAGAAGCGCGGCGGCGACCTGCATCGCGTCGCCGAGCTGCCCGAAGATCTCGAAGGGGGCCTGCGCCTGGACGAGGACACGCTCGGCCTGGACGCCGCGCTGACCCGCCTCGCCGCCGTCGACCCGCGCCTGGCGCAGGTGGTGGAACTGCGTTACTTCACCGGGCTGTCCGAACTGGAGATCGCCGCGCTGCTCAAGCGCTCCGAACGCAGCATCCGTCGCGACTGGCAGAAGGCGCGCATGTTCCTGCTCGCCTCGCTGCAGGAACCCTGACCGGGCACCCGCATGGACGCGGAACGCTGGCGCACCCTGTCGCCGCTGCTCGACGCGCTGCTCGAACTGGATTCCGCCACGCGCGAACGCAGCCTGGCGATGATGCGCCAGGACGATCCGGTGCTCGGCCGCGAACTCGCCGCGCTGCTCGCGCTGGAGGACGCGAACGCCGACTTCCTCGCCGAACCGCTGGTCGCGCCCCCGCCCGGGCCGCGCCCCGGAACACTCGTCGGCCCCTACCGGCTGGAGCGCATGATCGGCGAAGGCGGCATGGGCCAGGTCTGGCTCGCCGGCCGCGCCGACGGCCTGTACCAGCGGCGCGTCGCGCTGAAGCTGCTGCGCCCGGGCCTGGCGGACCCGAACCTGCAACTGCGCTTCGTGCGCGAACGCCAGATCCTGGCGCGGCTCGCGCACCCGCACATCGCGCGCCTGCTCGACGCCGGCATCAGCGGCGACGGCCAGCCCTACCTCGCGCTGGAATACGTCGAGGGCGATCCGATCACGGAGTGGTGCCGCGTCCGCAACCTGTCGCTCGACGCGCGCCTGCGCCTGTTCCTGCAGACCTGCGACGCGGTCAGCCATGCGCACGCCAACCTGATCGTGCACCGCGACCTGAAGCCGTCGAACATCATGGTCACGCCGCACGAGGAAGTGCGGCTGCTCGACTTCGGCATCGCCAAGCTGCTCGACACCGCGGACCTCGCGCCGGACCACACCGGAACCGGCACCGGCGCCGGCACCGGGCTGCGCGCGTTCACCCTGCACTACGCCGCGCCGGAACAGGTGCGCGGCGAGCCGGTGACCACCATGACCGACGTGTACGCGCTCGGCGTGGTGCTGCACGAACTGCTGACCGGCAGCCGGCCGTACGCGCCCAAGCGCGGCACCGACGCCGCGTTCGAGGAGGAAATCGTCGCCGGCGAGCCGACCCGGCCCTCGCACGCGCTGCTGCGCGCCGGCGGCCACGTCGACGAATCGGTACGCGAACGCGCGCTGCGTCGCCGCCTGGGCCGCACGCTCGCCGGCGACCTCGACAACATCGTGCTGAAGGCGCTGGCCAAGCGCCCGGAGCAACGTTATCCGTCGGTCGAGGCGCTGGCGCTCGACATCGGGCGCTATCGCGCGGGCAAGCCCGTGTTCGCGCGGCCGCAGAACGTCGGATACCGCATGCGCAAATATGCCTGGCGGCACCGCTGGGCGTTGACGGCGACCTTGCTGGTCGCGGCGGTGATGTCGGCGTCGTTCGTGCTGGTCGCGTGGCAGGCGCGCCAGGCGGTGCGCGAGGCGAGCCGCGCGCAGGCATTGCAGGATTTCGTGATCGGCTTGTTCGAGCGCTCCGGCGGTGGTGGCGCCGGCGTGCCGCTGGACGTGCGCGCGCTGCTCGACGCGGGCCTGCGCCGCGGCGAGCGCGAGCTCGCGCACCAGCCGGTCGCGCGCGCCGAACTCACCGGCGTCGTCGCGCGGCTGCGCCTGGGCATGGGCGACTACCGGCCGGCGCTGGCCTTGCTCCAGCAGCAGGCAGCGCTCGTCGCGACGCTCGGCGACGATGCGCCGCCCAGCCTGCGCCTGGAATCGGCGACCGAGCGCGGCCGCGCCCGGCTGGCGCTAGGCGCCGACGATGCGTGCATCGCGGAACTCGCGCCCGTCGGCCTGCTCGCGCAACGCGAGCAGCGGCAATTGCCGGTGCAGGTCGCCGATTACTGGTCGCAGCTGGGCGCGTGCCGGCGCGCCGCGGGCCAGGGGGAGAAGGCCCGCCCGCTGTTCCAGCGCGCGCTCGCGCTGCGCCGCGACACGATCGGCGATGCCGCCGGCACGGTGCAGAGCCTGGCCGACCTCGCCGGGCTGCGCGCCGACGCCGGGCAGTACGTCCAGGCGCGCGACGACTATCGCGCGGCGCTGCGCCAGCTGCGCGGCAACGTCGGCGCGCGCCATCCGCTCGCGGTCGGCCTGTTGCAGAGCCTGTGCATGGTCCAGCGCAGCCTCGGCGACACCGTCGGCGCGGAGCGCGACTGCAACAGCGCGCTGGCGCTCTCGCGCGAACTGCATGGCGAGGACCATCCGGCGACCATCGCCGCGCGCCGCGTGCTGGCGAGCATGCAGATCGAAATCGGGCACTACGACGAAGCCGAGCTGGCCCTCGGCGCGACGCGCGCCTGGACCGCGGCACACGCCGGCCCGGGCCACCCGGACGTCGCCGACGACGAGGACGGCCTCGCCCGCATCGCGTGGGAACGCGGCCACGCCGACGATGCGCTTGCGCACCTCGATGCTGCCCTGGCGCGGCTGGACGGGCGCGGCGAAGCGGCCGCTGTCTCCGAATTGCTGTCGCACAAGGCGATCGTGCTGCACGAGCTGGGCCGCGACGCCGAGGCGCGGCCGATGCTGGAAACCGCGCGACGCATCCGGGTCGCGCTTTTCGGCGACGCGCATCCGCGCGTGGGCGAGATCGATACCCAGCTCGGCCAGGCCGACGCGGCGCTCGGCGCCGACGCACGCGCGCTGGCGGAACTGCGCGCCGGCGACCGCGTCGCGCGCGCAACGCTGGGTCCGTCGCATCCGGCCGCGCTGCGCGCGCGGCTCGCGCTGGCGCGCTACCAGGCCGCGCGCGGCGACCAGGAAGCGCTCGCGACCCTCGATGCGCTCGCGGCAACGCGCGCGCCGCGCGAGATCGGCGTGCGCAAGGTCGCCTGGCTGGCGGCCGCCAGCGCCGCCGCGGAGCGCTGCAGCGGCCCGGCGCTGGCGCGCTCGCAGGCGACGTTCCGGGTGGTCCTGGCGGAAATCCGCAACGCCTTGCCCGAAGGCAGTGCCGTCGCGCGCGAAGTGGCGTCGCTGGCGGCGCGCTGCCGCTAGAGCAGCGGCGCCTGCAACGGCTCGATCCCCGCCTCGCCGCGCATGATCCGCTTGAACTCGGCGCGCGACACCGACACGTAGCGCTCGTTGCCGCCGATCTCCACCTGCGGCCCGTCCTGCACCGCGCGCCCCTTCGCATCCACGCGCACGGTCATCGTCGCCTTGCTGCCGGTGTGGCAGATCGTCTTGATTTCCTCCAGCTCGTCGGCCCAGGCCAGCAGGTACTGGCTGCCCTCGAACAGTTCGCCGCGGAAATCGGTGCGCAAGCCGTAGCACAACACGGGGATCTTCATCGAGTCGACGATCTCCGTGAGCTGCCAGACCTGCGGCTTGGTCAGGAACTGCGCTTCGTCGATCAGCACGCAGTGCAGCGTCCCGTGGTGCTCGACGCTGTTGCGCACCATGCGCTCGAGGTCGTCGTCGCGGCCGAACGCAGTGCCGTCGGCGCGCAGGCCGATCCGCGACGCCACCGTGCCGCTGCCGTCGCGATGGTCCAGCCGCGGCGTCAGGATCGCCACGCGCATCCCGCGCTCGCGGTAGTTGTGCGCCGACTGCAGCAGCGTCGTGGTCTTGCCCGCGTTCATCGCGGAGTAGTAGAAGTACAGCTTGGCCATGGCACGGGAGACGGGAAGAGGGAGACGGAAAATCTGCAGGCACGGGGTCGCCTGGTGATCTTACAATCGTTCCCTCGGCCTCACGTGGG
>DATJDY010000347.1:0-5160 GCA_035497155.1 Luteimonas sp. | reverse complement strand
TGACCGCCGCCGTCGGCCTGCCCACATTGCGACTCGTTCGCATCGCCGTGGGCGGCCAGGCGCTCGACGGATTGATGCCGGGCGAATGGAGCGAGCGCGCGACGGCCGCGCCGCGAAACTGAATCACGAACCTGAATCGCCACGGCATGCCATTGCGGGCCTGCGCACGGTTGCTGGCGGCGGTTTCTGCTAACGTTGAGTGAAGGTCGCGCCTGGCATGGGGACGGCGCCGGCCCCGCCCCAGACGAGAGCGATATGGCCACTTCGGCGAACTCCGGCAACCTGCTTTCCGGTTCGATCCTCGTCGTCGACGACCAGCCGGCGAACCTGCGTGCCGTCAGCGCGCTGCTGAGCCGCCACGGCTACGAAGTACGCACCGCCAACAACGGCGAGGAAGCGCTGGCGATGGCGGCCGAAGTCGTGCCCGACCTGTTGCTGCTCGACATGATGATGCCGGGCATGGACGGTTTCGACCTGTTGCTGCGGATGCAGGAAAACCCCGCGCTCGGCATGCTGCCGGCGATTTTCCTGACCGCGGCGCAGGACCGCGAAATGCTGCTGCGCGCGTTCGACGCCGGCGCCGTCGATTACGTCACCAAGCCCTTCATCCCGGAAGAACTGCTCGCGCGCGTCACCGCGCACGTCGGCCTCAAGCTCACCCGCGACCGGCTGGAACGCGTTGCGCGCCAGCGCCAGGAGCTGGTGAACCTGGTCGCGCACGACCTGAAGAATCCGCTGAGCGGCGTGCTGTTCGCGAGCGAAGTGCTGAGCACCGGCGGCTGCAAGCCCGAGCGCATCCCGCGCTACCTGCAGATGATCCACGAGAGCGCGGGCGACGCGCTCGGTTACATCCGCCGCTACCTCGAGACGCAGGCGCGTCGCAGCGACCAGCCGAAGCCGGATCCGGCGTCGACCACGCTCAACGAAGTGCTCGACTGGCTGGTGCAGCGCTATGAACTGCTGCTGGAGAACCGTGGCCTGCGCATGCAGATCAGCACGCCGGCGGTGCGCAGCCATGTCGCGATCGACGGGCTGGTGCTGCGGCAGGTCGCCGAAAACCTGGTCAGCAATGCGATGAAGTACGCGCCGGGCAGCACGATCGAATTGTCGATCCGCAACAGCGCGCCGGGTTTCTGGCAGCTGCTGGTGGAAGACCGCGGCCCCGGCGTTCCGCCTGCGCGCCAGTCACAGCTGTTCAAGCCATTCACCCGCCTGAGCGACACCGATCCCACCGACGGCTTGTCGAGCGGGCTCGGCCTGTCGCTGGCCAAGCACATCCTCTCCGAGTACGACGGCAACCTCTGGTACGAGGACCGCGAGGGCGGGGGGGCGCGCTTCGTGATCGAACTGCCCGCCGCCGCGGGCGACGGCGAGCTCCCGGCGCCGGGTACGGTCCCGCTCGCCTAGGGCGAGCGCCGGAAGGGCGACCGGCGCCAGGCGTTCAGGACGCGGAGGCGCGCTTGCGCGGGGCACGCCGCGCCTCGACGCGGCGTGCTTCCACGCGGCGCGGCGCCTTCCCGCCATCGCTGCCGCCGGAGTCCTCGTTGCGCTTCGCGCGGCGGCGCGCCACCAGCCACAGCAGTCCCGCGCCGGCGACCGCCGCCACGGCGATCGCCGGGTTGCGCTTGACCAAGCGGGTGGCGACGCGGCCGCCGGTTTTCAGCGCGGTGAGCGCGGCGCCGGTTTCGACCCACTGGAGCGCCTTGCGCGGCACGGCATTGCGGATGCCGTCGCCGACCTGGCCGGCAACGTGCAGGGCCCGTTCGGGCAGATTGGCGAACTGGTTCATGGCGATGGCCCCGGGTTGGTGGTGAATGCCGCCAGTCTCTGCAGCGCCGCGTTGCGTGCGCGTGTAGGCCCGCGGCGCCGTTCAGCGATCAGCGGGGCTTCGCGCGATGCGTGGGCCTGGCACTCCAGGGATCCTCGGGCCAGGGATGTTTCGGGTAGCGGCCTTTCATCTCCTTGCGCACTTCCGGCCAGGTGCGGTCCCAGAATCCGCGCAGGTCCTGCGTCACCTGCAGCGGGCGACCTGCGGGCGACAGCAGGTGCAGGGTGAGCGGGACGCGGCCATCGGCAATGCGCGGCGTGTCGGCCAGGCCGAACAATTCCTGCAGCTTCACCGCGAGCACCGGCGCTTGCGGCGCGCCGTCGGCGTCCAGCCCGTAGGCGATCGCGCGCTCCATGCCGGAAGGCACGGCGATGCGGGTCGGCGCGAGCGCGTCGATGCGCGCGCGCAGGGCCCAGTCGACACGATGGCGCAAGGCTTCCGCCAGCTCGGCTTCGGACAGCGCGTCGAGGCGCGTCTTGCCGGCGAACGCGGGCAGCAGCCAGTCGTCGAGCGTGGCGAGCAATGCGTCGTCGGAAAGCTCGGGCAGCTGCGCGGCGAGTTCCGGCATCCAGGCGCGCACGGCCTGCACGCGTGCCTGCCACTGCCGCGCGGCCTCGCCCCAGGGCAATGCGTCGAGTCCGAGCTCGCGCACGGCGTCGGTGAGCGCGCGCGCAGCCTGCGCCGGATCGACGCGACCGGCCGGGCGCGCATCGAGCACGATGCGATCGTAGCGCCGCTCGCGTTGCGCGACCAGGGCGCGCTTCGCCGGATCCCAGCGCACGTGGTCGGCCTCGCTGAAGCGTTGCGGGAAATCGCGCTGCAGCCGCGCCTCGTCCAGCGGCGCGCCGCGCAGCACCAGCGAATCGCGCGCATCGTGGCGCAGCTCGCTGGCGACGATCCACGGTTCGCCGTGCAGCGCGCTGTCGTCGAAGAGGCGGGCCATGCGGCCGTTGGCGAGCTGGTAACGCTTCGCGTCTGCGGCGTGGCGGAAGCCGATGCGATCCGGGAATGCGTGCAGCAGCACGTCGCCGAGCAGGTGCGCGGGCGCTTCGCGCGGCGGCGTGGCGTCCGTGCCGGTGCGGCGTCGCCACTGCTTCGCCGCGGCGTCGATGGCGGCGAGCGCGGAACGGGAGGCATCGGTGCCCATCCTCCCGTCGCGGAACGCGGCGAGTGCGCGCCAGCGCTCGGCGAGCGCATCGGAGCGGCCACCGCCGCGGCCGGGCAGGCCTTTCGCGAGCAGGGGGTCGCGCGCTTCCAGCAGCGCGGCGAGGTCGCAGGCCAGCGCGCGTTCGCGCGCTTCGCGCGGCACCAGCAGCATCGCGGCGATGCGCGGATGCGTGCCGAGCGCGAGCATGCGCTGGCCGAGCGGCGTGATGCGGCCGACGCCGCCGGCGCCGCCGGCGCCATCGACTGCGCGCGTGCCGCCGTCGCCACCATCGAGTGCGCCGAGCCGGCGCAACAGGTCGCGCGCGGACGCAAGCGAGCCGGTCGGCGGCGGATCGACGAAACGGAGGCCGTCGCTGCCCCAGGCCGCGAGTTCGAGCGCCAGTCCGGCAAGGTCGGCCTGCAGCATTTCCGGGCGACGCTGCGGTTCGAGCCGCTGCGACTGCGGCCACAGCCGGTACGCCCAGCCATCCGCGACGCGACCGGCGCGGCCGGCCCGCTGGTCCGCGGACGCCTGCGCGATCGCGACCGTTTCCAGCCGCGAGAAACCCGAGTTCGGATCGAAGCGCGGCTCGCGCGCGAGGCCGCTGTCCACGACGACGCGCACGCCCGGCAGCGTCACGCTGGATTCGGCGACGTTGGTGGCGAGCACGATGCGGCGGCGGCCGTCCGGCGACGGCTGCAGCACGCGCGATTGCTGCTCCACCGGCAACTCGCCGTGCAGCGCAAGGACATCGGCCTGCGCGACCATGTCGCCGTCGGCATCGAGCGCGGCCTGCACCCGCGCGATCTCGCGCTGCCCGGGCAGGAACACCAGCACGTCGCCCGGATGCGACTGCAACGCGTGCGCGATCGCGCGCTTCGCCTGCGGCTCCGGCGCCTCGTCGCGGCGCGCCGGGAAATGCGCCACGTCGACGGGGAAGCTGCGGCCCGCGCTCGACAGCCGTGGCGCATCGAGGAAGCGCGCGAGGCGTTCGCCATCGAGCGTCGCCGACATCAGCACGATGCGCAAGTCGGCGCGCAGCGATGCCTGCACGTCGAGCGCCAGCGCCAGGCCGAGGTCGGCGGCGAGATGGCGCTCGTGGAATTCGTCGAACAGCAGCGCGCCGACGCCATCCGCGCGGCCTTCACCCAGGGTCGGATCGTCTTGCAGCATCCGGGTGAGGATGCCCTCGGTGACGACCTCGATGCGAGTACGGGCCGACACGCGGTTCTCGAAGCGGATGCGATAGCCGACCGTCCCGCCAGGCGCCTCGCCGAGCTGCTTCGCCATGAACGCGGCCGCGGCGCGAGCGGCCACGCGGCGCGGCTCCAGCATCACGATCCGGCGCCCGGCCAGCCACGGCGCGTCCAGCAACGCCAGCGGCACCTGCGTCGTCTTGCCCGCACCCGGCGGCGCCTCGAGCACCAGCCGCGGGTGCGCCGCGAGCGACGCGCGGATCTCCGGCAACAGGGGCGAGATGGGGAATTGCGGCGCGGCCATCGCGCAAGGATACGTTGCCGCGCCGGATAGAATGCGCGGCATGGACCTCATCGACATCGGTGCCAACCTCACCCACGACAGCTTCGACCACGACCGCGACGCGGTCCTGGCACGGGCGCGCGAGGCCGGCATCGCAGCGATGGTGGTGACCGGCGCCAGCCGCGAGCACTCGCCGAAGGCGCTCGAGCTGGCGCGCGCGCATCCCGGCATCCTGCGTGCGACGGCCGGCGTGCATCCGCACCACGCCACCGGATACACCGAAGAATGCGATGCCGAGATGCGCGCGCTGCTCGCCCATCCCGAAGTGGTCGCGGTCGGCGAGTGCGGCCTAGACTACTTCCGCGACTTCTCTCCGAGGCCGGCGCAACGCCGCGCCTTCGAGCGGCAGCTGGCCATCGCCGCGGATCTCGCCGCCGCCGGCACGCCGAAGCCGCTGTTCCTGCACCAGCGCGACGCGCATGGCGACTTCATGGCGATCATGCGCGAGTTCGAAGGCCGCATCGGCCCGGCGGTCGTGCACTGCTTCACCGGCACGCGCGAGGAGTTGTTCGATTATCTCGACCGCGACTGGCACATCGGCATCACCGGCTGGCTCTGCGACGAGCGCCGCGGCCAGCACCTGCGCGAACTCGTGCCGAACATCCCCCCGCACCGGCTGATGATCGAGACCGACGCGCCTTACCTG
>DATJDY010000346.1:0-7127 GCA_035497155.1 Luteimonas sp. | reverse complement strand
GCGTTGCCGTAGGCATGCGCCTTGATGTACTTGCGCACGCCGTCGCGCCAGGTGTCTGCGCCGACGTAGGCCTCGAGCATGCGGATCACCGCCTCGCCCTTGGAATAGGTGATCGAGTCGAAGGCCTGGCTGGCCTGCTCGACCGTCTCGACGTGCTGCACGACCGGGTGCGTGGTCTCGATCGCGTCGCGGCTCATCGCGGACTCGCGCACGCCCACGGCCGACAGCGCGGTGTTCCATTCCGGATGCAGCTTGGCGGTGGTGCGGCTCTCCATCCACGAGGCGAAGCCTTCGTTGAGCCACAGGTCGTCCCACCACGCCATGGTCACCAGGTCGCCGAACCACTGGTGCGCGATCTCGTGCGCGCCGGTGGAGAAGATCGCTTCCTTGGTCGATTCGGTCGAGATGCGCGGGTCGAACAGCTGCGCGTACTCGAAGGTGTAGATCGCGCCCCAGTTCTCCATCGCGCTGAAGAACTGGCTGCTGCCCGGCGACGCGATGTTGTCGAGCTTCGGCAGCGGATACGGCACGCCGAAGTAGTCGTTGTATTCCTTGATCACCGCGGCGGCGGACTCGAGCGAGAACTTCGCCTGGTCGGCCTTGCCCTTCTGGGTCACGACGCCGATCTCGGTGCCGTCGGCCATCGTGGTGGCGCGGTCGAAGTCGCCCAGGCCGAAGAACAGCAGGTAGGTCGACATCTTCGGCGACTGCTGGAAGCGCACGCGCTTGGTGCCGTCCTTCAGCTGGGTCGTCTCGGCGGCCGGCATGTTGCTCACCGCCATCTGCGCCGACGGCACGATCGCGGTCAGGGTGAACGTCGCCTTGTGGTTGGGCTCGTCCCACGACGGGATGAAGCGGCGCGCGTCCGAATTCTCGAACTGGGTGTACAGCGCGCGCTTCTTGCCCGAATCGGTGTCGTAGTCGATCGCGAACAGGCCGTTGGCCTGCGTCCCGATCTTGCCGGTGTAGTCCAGCGCCAGCGTGTACTCGCCCTTGGCCAGCGGCTTGTCGAACGTGAACGTCGCGGTCTGCGCGTCGTTGTCGATGGCGACCTTGGGCGCGCCCAGCGCCTTGCCGCCCTTGGGCGTCAACATCGCCTTCGGGAAGGTCATGTCGATCTGGTTCAGCACGATCGTCGTGGTCGGCTCGTCGACCCGGAGGTCGATCGCGATCCTGCCGTCGAACGCGAGCTTGTCGGCGTGCGGGGTGACCTGGATCTCGTAGTGCAGCGGCTCGACGTTGCGCGGCAGCTGGGTGGTCGCGTCGGTGACGACGGGCGCGACGTGGGCGGGCATGCCGGTCGCCGGCGCGTCGGCCGCCTGGAGGGCAGGCAGGGCGAAGGCGGTGGCGGTGGCGCCCATGCCGGCGAGCGCCAGCGTGATGGCGGATACGAGGTGGCGACGCATGGAGGAATCCCCGGGGAGTGGAACCTCCGATGGTGGGGCGCGGCCCGCGGCGCCGACACCCCCGGAAGTCACGCCCGGGGGGCTGGCAGCGGTTTCAGTCGTATTCGGCCAGGGGCGTCTCCGCCGGGCAGCGCTTGTCGGGGAAGCCGTAGCTGCGGCGCAGCTTGCGCCCGCATTCGCCGATCGCGTCCACGTCGCCCTCGCCCGCCGCGCACTTCGCGTCGAACGCGCGAAGGAAGGCCTCGCGGCGATGCACGAAGGATTCGCCGCACTTGCGCGCCAGCCGGATCCGCTCGAGGTCTTCCTGCACCGGGTTGCTGCCGGACAGGCCGTACTCGCGCAATTCGTCCGGCGTGAGCAGCCGCAGCTGGCTGCTCGGCACCGTCATCATCATGTCGGCGACCGCCACGTCCACGCCGTTGCGCGCGAAATAGTCCTTGATGTTGTCGTGCACCGCGCGCAGCTCCGATTCGAGTTCCGCGCGCGTGGTCGCGTCCGAATGCAGGCGGATGATGCGGTGGATGCCGACATCGCCGGAAACGATGCGGTTGTCGCCCGCGGCGAGGATGAACACGCAGGCGCTGTGGCACGCGGAGCCTTCGCGCACCCAGATCGTCCAGTGCGCATCGCCGATCGCGTCGCCCGCGCGGATGCCATCCTCGACCTGGCCGCCCGCGGAATCGATGTCGAGGATGCGCTTGCCGATCTCCATCCGGTCGGCCATCGCCGACACGCGCTCGACCAGGTCGGCGAAATCGGCTGAGATCTTGCCGCTGTAGCGCAAGCGCAGCACGCCGGCCTCGCGGCAGGGCCGCACCGCGTCAGCGACGGCGAAGAAGCCGAGGTCCGCGAGCGGCTCGCCTTCGCCGGCGGTGGCGTAGTCGGTTTCGCAGCCGAGGGTTGCGGTGCCGGACTCGAGCTTCGCCGCGGGCCATTCGGTGCCCTTCAGGACGTCCCTCGTGGCGGGCACGACCTTGGGCGCCGGCGTGCTGATCGCACCGCCCTCGTCGGCCGCGCTCGCCACGGTCTTCGCGGGTTCGGCGGTCGCGGGCGCCGGCGGCTCGGGGGCACGGCACGACGCCAGCGCGAGGCACGCGGCCGCGAGGAGCAGGCGCCCCAGGGGCAGGCGCGCCTTTGGAGGTTGTATCGGCATGCGCTGGGGCGGCGGGCGGGCCTTCCAGTTTATGGCGCGGCGCCGTGTGCCGGATCAATGGGTGATGAATGTTCCTTCGCGCGCAGCGCAACGAGGCCCGCCACCGCCGCCAGCGCCGCGCCCGTCCAGAATGCGGACGCCGGCCCCCACGCCTCCCACAACGCCCCCGCGCCGCCGCTGGCCAGCAGCAATGCGACGCCCGACACCAGGTTGAACATCCCGAACGCGGTGGCTCGATACGCCGCCGGCACGCGATCGACGACCAGGCTGGCGAGGATGCCCTGGGTCAGGCCCATGTGCAGGCCCCAGGCAGCGATGCCGGCGAACGCCAGGGCGATGCCGCCGTCCACCGCCAGCAGCGCATCGCCCACCACCAGCGCAAGCATCCCGGCCGCGAGCAGCCGCCCACGCGGCATGCGGTCGGATAGCCAGCCGGCGGGATAGGCGGTGGCCGCGTACAGCACGCTCATCACCACCAGCACCATGGGTACCCACGCCACCGGGAGCCCGCGGTCGCTGGCGCGCAGCACCAGGAAGGCTTCGCTGAAGCGCGCCAGCGCGACGAGGCCGCCGAGCGCCGCCAGTCGCCAGAACGGCGCGCCCAGGCGCGACAGGCCCTCGCGCGTGATCGGCAGGCGCGCCGTCCGCGCGTGCGTGTCGGGCGGTTCGCGCACCGCCGTCGCGAGCAGCAGCACCGCGATGAATCCCGGGATCACCGCAACCCACAACACGCTGCGGATGTCGTCGGCGAACACCGTCATCAACACCACTGCGAGCAGCGGCCCGACCACCGCACCGATCGTGTCCATCGACTGGCGCAGGCCGAATGCCGCGCCGCGGATCGACGCCGGCGTGATGTCGCCGACCAGCGCGTCGCGCGGCGCGCCGCGGATCCCCTTGCCGAAGCGGTCGAGCAGGCGCGCGGTGGCGACGGCCGCGACGGACCCGGCGAGGGGGAACAGCGGCTTCACCACCGCCGCCAGGCCATAGCCGAACAGCACCAGCGGCTTGCGACGGCCAAATGCATCGCTGGCCCAGCCGGAGAACACCTTGGTGAACAACACCGTCGCCTCGGCCGCACCCTCGAGCAGGCCGATCGTGAGCATGCTCGCACCGAGCGTCGTGGCCAGCAGCACGGGCAGCAGGCTATGCACGATCTCCGAACCCATGTCGGTGAACAGGCTGACGAAGCCGAGCATCCATACCGCGCGCGGAATGGCGGGTCGTTGGGTGGCGCGCATCCTTGTGCTCCATGGCCTGGCAAGGGGCGAGCATAGCGCTCGGCATGCTAGGGTCGGCGTCACGCAAACCAGGGGAGTCCGCCATGCCCGCATCCATCGCCAGGCCGGCGTTGCTCGCGCTGATCCTGCTGGCCTTGCCGGTGCTGATCGCTCCGGCGCTTGCCGCCCCGGGGCGCGCCGCGCCCGACGCACTCGCGGGCGCGCCGGCTGCGTCGGCGACGCCAGCCGAGCAGGCCCGCTGGCGCCAGCGCGCGGCGGCCACCACGATCGAACGCGACGACTGGGGCATCGCCCATGTGCATGGCCGCACCGACGCGGATGCGGTATTCGGCATGGTTTATGCGCAGGCCGAGGACGACTTCAACCGCGTCGAAACGAACTACATCAACGCGATGGGCCGGCTTGCCGAAGCCGAGGGCGAACCGGCCATCTGGCAGGACCTGCGGATGAAGCTGTTCATCGACCCGATCGAGCTGCAACGCCTGTACGGCAAGAGCCCGCGCTGGCTTCAGGCGCTGATGGATGCGTGGGCGGACGGGCTGAACTACTACCTCGCCACGCATCCGGACGTGCATCCGCGCGTGATTCGCCACTTCGAACCGTGGATGGCGCTGAGCTTCAGCGAAGGCAGCATCGGCGGCGACATCGAGCGCGTCTCGCTGAAACAGCTCGCGGCGTTCTACGGCGGCGAACACGATCCGGCGCGCGACATCGCGCTGGCGCTCGCCGACGATCCCGCGAGCTGGGCCGAGCCCACCGGTTCCAACGGCATCGCGATCGCCCCGAAGCTCACCGCCGACGGCCATGCGCTGCTGCTGATCAACCCGCACACTTCGTTCTTCTTCCGCTCCGAACTGCAGATGACGAGCGACGAAGGCCTCGACGCCTATGGCGCGTCGACCTGGGGCCAGTTCTTCGTCTACCAGGGCTTCAACCGGCACATCGGCTGGATGCACACGTCAACCGGGGCCGACGTGGTCGACGAATTCGCCGAAACGATCGTGCATGGCGCCGACGGCAAGCTGGCCTATCGGTTTGGCGACGCGTTGCGCCCGGTCACGACCCGCGTGATCACGGTGCCTTATCGCGCCGCCGACGGCACGATGGCGCACCGCACGTTCACGGCGTACTTCACCCACCACGGCCCGATCGTGCGCGCCGCCGACGGCAAATGGATCGCGACGGCACTGATGAACCGGCCGATGGAAGCGCTGGAGCAGAGCTGGCTGCGCACGAAGGCCACCGACCTGGCGAGTTACCTCAAGGTCGCGGAACTCAAGGCCAACTCCTCCAACAACACGCTGTTCGCCAGCGACAAGGGCGAGATCGCCTACCTGCACCCCCAGTTCATCCCGGCGCGCGACGACCGCTTCGACTACACGCAGCCGGTGGACGGCAGCGATCCGGCGACGGACTGGAAGGGACTCACGCCGCTGGAGCACCAGCCGCGCGTGGTCGATCCGTCGGCGGGCTGGGTCTACAACACCAACAACTGGCCGTATTCGGCCGCGGCCGGCGACAGTCCGAAACAGGGCGATTTCCCGCGCTACATGGACAGCGTCGGCGAGAACCCGCGCGGCGTGCACGCGATGCGTCTGCTCGGCAAGGCCGGCGACATGACGCTGCCGTCGCTCATCGCCCTCGCCTTCGACCCGCAACTGCCCGAGTTCGAAGTACTGGTCCCGCTGCTCGTCGCGGACTACGACGCACTCCCCGCCAGCGATGCGCGCAAGGCCGCGTTGCGCGGGCCTGTCGGGCTGCTGCGCCATTGGGACCATCGCTGGGGCAGCGCGTCGATGCCCACCACGCTCGCGGTCTTCTGGGGCGACACGCTCTGGGACGCGTTGTCGGCGCAGTCGCGCGAAACGCGCACGCCGCTGTACGACCTCATCGCCGCGCCTGCCAGCCGCGAGGCGCGCCTGCAGGCACTGGCCGATGCCGTCGCGCGGCTGCAGCAGGACTTCGGCAGCTGGGGCGTGGCCTGGGGCGAGGTCAACCGCTTCCAGCGCAACGACGGCGCGATCGACCAGGTGTTCGACGACGCGAAGCCGAGCACGCCGGTGCCCTTCGTGTCCTCGCGCTGGGGCTCGCTGGCCTCGTTCGGCGCGCATCGCTGGCCCGGCACGAAGCGCTACTACGGCACCAGCGGCAACAGCTTCGTCGCGGTCGTGGAATTCGGCGACAAGGTCCGGGCGCGCGCCGTCACCGCCGGCGGCGAGAGCGGGCATCCGGATTCGCCGCACTTCAAGGACGAGGTCGAGCGCTACGCCAGCGGGAACCTCCGCGAGGTCTACTACTGGCCGGAGCAGCGCAAGGGCCACGTCGAGCGGACGTATCACCCGGGCGACTGAGTGCCCGGAGGCTCAGGCGCGGCGCAACGACCAGAACGGGATCGTGCGCCGCAACCGGTAGCCCAGCCGCTCGTACAGCGCCTTCGCGCGGATGTTGCGTTGGCTGACGTGCAGGAAGGGCCCTCGCCCCGCGGCCAGCGTGTCGTTGGTCAATCGCGCGGTGAGGCGCCTCGCGTGTCCCTGCCCGTTGAAGGCGGGATGCGTGCAGATCGCGCTCATCTCGCGGTGCAGCGGCGTGCCGAGGCGTTCGCCGGCCATCGCCGCGAGGCGGCCGTCGTGTCGGATGCCGATGTAGCGCCCCAGGGCCATCGTCCGCTCGCGGAAATAATGCGGATAGACCAGCGCCGTCAGCGCAAGCACGTCGGCGCGGTCGGACTCGCCGAGTTCCACGATCTCCGGGCCTTCCGCCAGCGCGAGCGGCGTGTCGCAGGCGAGTTGCGCCAGTTCCTCCAGCGGATCGAGCCGCCAGCCAGCGGGCAACCGCGCCGGCGCGATGCCGAGCAGCAACACCGTTTCGCCGGGCGCCACCAGCGCGTCGAGCGCGCCGGCGACGTCCGCCTCCGCGTGCGCGACACCGAGGAACGGCGCATGGTCGGCCGGATAACGCGCGACATCGCCTGCGCGCAGCGCGATGTCGCGGTGGATCGTGTCCAGCGCCGACCAGAACGGATTGTCGCGGCCGTCGCCGGTCATGGCCCCTCCAATCCTTCGCCCACCGTTACCAGATGTTGACGCGCTGGTCCGCTGGCCGCCACATCGGCTGGCCCGGCTTCACCCCGAACGCCTCGTAGAACTCGGGGATGTTCGACATCGGCCCCAGCACGCGCCACTTCGCCGGTGCATGCACGTCCGACAGCAGGCGCGCGCGCAGCTTCTCGTCGCGCTGCTGGTAGAGCCAGCCGAGCGCGTAGCCGAGGAAGTAACGCTGCGTGGGCGTCAGCCCGCCGATCGGCTTGCCCGCCTTGTACTGCTCGGT
>DATJDY010000345.1:0-6069 GCA_035497155.1 Luteimonas sp. | reverse complement strand
ACTCCGCGGGCGCGGGCCATCCATGGCCCGCTCGGCCCACACACACGCCGTCACGCCGCCTACCCCAAGCGCGTCTCCCCCGCTTCTAGTAAGAGCGAAAAGCGGCGGCGTGCGGGGCGATGGAAGCGTGCAGGGACTTCTGGGGGCGTCGGCGCCATGGATGGCGCCGAAGAGCCTACAGGGACGTATTCACGGCGTCCCCCGGAACTCCCTGCACGCTTCCACCGCCCAGCCCCGAAGCCAGGGCTTTTAGCGGGATTCGTAGGCGGAGATCTCGTCGGCCGCGAGGAGCGCGCGCAGCTGCGACGCGGATGCGCGCCGCATCGGCTTCTCGTCGACACCCGACAGCGGCGCCTGCCGCAGCACCTGCGCTGGCAGTACCGTCAGGTCGAAAGTGAACTCTTCCGCCGAAAACAACCACACCGGCGCATCGAACACGCGCTCCGGATCCAGGCGCAGCCGGCGCGTGCGCGCTTCCGCGGGGATGCCGTGCTCCCCGAGGAAGCGCGGCACCGCGTCCGCATCCTCGGCGTGGAGGTGCAGGGCGACGGCGGCGTTGGCGTCCGCGGTGCCGTCCAGTACGCTGCCGACCAGGCGCGGATCGAACGCGGTGAGGAATTCGAGCGCGCGCAGCGCTGCTTCGCGCCGTGCCTGCAGGCCGGCGGCGCGCGCGTCGCCGGCGAACAGGCGCTGGTATTCGCGCAACGCGTCCTCGATCTCGCGGTTGCGCGGCAGCGAGGCGTCGTCGTGGATGCCCAGGCGTTCGGCGGCCTTGAGCTTGGCCAGGTGGTAGTCGCGGATGCCGCCCTCAGCCATCAGCCGCGCGGCTTCGTGGGCGAGGCGGTGCCGGCGTTCGCGGGTCCGGGTCTGCGCATGTTCCTGCGCGTGGCGGCGGGCGTGGGCGTGTGGCATGGCGCGCGCTCCTGCGGTCGAACTCGGCTCGACTCTAACCCAGTCCGGCCGCGCGCGCGCGACCGCCGCGCGCGCCGGATGCGGCATCCCTCAGAAGATGTCGAACGCCGCCTCGTCCTGGAGGTCCTGCTGGTCCTGGACGGAGTCCGCCTCCGCCTGCATCTTGTCGAGGTCCTCGGCCTTGACCCACTCGACGATGCCCGCGCTTCCGGCCGGCAGCAGGCGTCCGCCGGGAGCGACCGCGACCTTGACCATGCCTTCGGGCGGATCGTTGGGCGCGACCGGGCGGCCTTCGAGCGCGACGCGCATGTATTCGATCCAGATCGGCAGCGCGGCCTTGCCGCCGTATTCGCGGTAACCGAGCGACTTGAAGTCGTCGCGACCGACCCAGACCGTGGTCACGACGTTGGCGCCGAAGCCGGAGAACCAGGCGTCGCGATGGTCGTTGGTCGAGCCGGTCTTGCCGGCCACGTCGTCGCGCCCCAGCACCTTGGCTGCAAAACCGGTGCCGCGCTTGACCACGTCGCGCATCATCGACACCAGCTGGTAGGCGACGCGCGCGTCGATGGCGCGCGGTGCGAGCACGGTGTCGGGGGGAAGCGCCACGGGCGCGGCCTCCTCGCCGCCGCCGCCGGACGTCTCGCGCGCGGCCGGCGCCGGGCCGGCGGGGCCCAGGTCGAAGCCCGCGACCACGTTCGACGCGCGCACGGTCGAAGCCGTCACGTTGCCGACGCCGCAACCCGGGCAGGCCGTCGCCGGCTTTTCCTTGAACAGCACGCGCCCGTCGCGGTCGCGCACTTCGTCGATGAACCAGGGCGTGATGCGGAAGCCGCCGTTCGGGAACGTCGCGTAGCCGCGCGCGATCATCATCGGCGTCAGCGAGGCGCTGCCCAGCGACATCGACAGGTTCGGCGGCAGCAGGTCCTCGTCGATGCCGAAATGGCTGATGTAGCGGCGCGCATAGTCGATGCCGATCGCGTCGAGCAGGCGCACCGACACCAGGTTGCGCGACTGCACCAGCGCCTCGCGCAGCCGCATCGGCCCGGCGAAGTCGCCGGTATCGTTCTGCGGCCGCCATTCGTGCCCGACACGATCCTTGAACACCACCGGCGCGTCGAGCACGATCGAAGCGGGGTTGAAGCCGCGCTCCATCGCCGCCGCGTACAGGAACGGCTTGAAGCTCGAACCCGGCTGGCGCCGTGCCTGGGTGGCGCGGTTGAACTTGTTGCCGGCGAAGCTGAAGCCGCCGACCAGCGCGAGCATCGCGCCATTGTCCTTGTCCAGCGAAACCAGCGCCGATTGCGCCGTCGGCAACTGGTCGAGCTGCCAGGTCGCGGCCGCTTCCGGATGCTTCGGGTCGGCGATGCTGCGCAGCCGCACCATGTCGCCGCGCGCGACGAGCGCCGACGGCGCCTTGTTCGTCCAGCGGCTGCTGGCGGCATCGAGCGTCGTGGTGCTGCCATCCGCGAACGCGACATCGGCGGTGCCATCGCCGCTGCGCAGCACCACGGCTGGCAACAGGCCGCCCTGCGCCGGGATGCCGCGCAGGCGCGCGGCCGCGGTCGCGGCATCCTCGCCGGGGACGAGTTCGAAATGCTGCTCCGGCTTGCCGCGCCAGCCGCGGCGGTGGTCGTAGGTCACCAGCCCGTCGCGCACCGCATTCTGCGCCGCGTCCTGCAGCACCGGGTCGATGGTCGTGGTGACGTGGTAGCCGCGCGTCAGCACGTCTTCGCCGTAGCGGGCCACCATCTCCCGCCGCACCATCTCGGCGACGTAGGGTGCGTCGACCTGCACGGGCACGTCGTGCGGCGCGGCATGCATGGGCACGGCCTGCGCGGCGCGCTCGTCGGCCGGGCCGATGAACTTCAGCTCGCGCATGCGCTGCAGCACGTAGTCGCGGCGGATCCGCGCGCGCTGCGGGTTGGTCACCGGGTTGCCGCTCGACGGGAACTTCGGGATCGACGCCAGCGTCGCCGCTTCGTCCAGCGACAGTTCGTCCACCTTCTTCCCGTAGTAGAACTCGGCCGCCGCGCCGATGCCGTAGGCGCGATTGCCGAAGAAGCTCTTGTTGAGGTAGAGCTGGAAGATCTCGTCCTTCGTCAGCTCGCGCTCCATCTTCATCGCGAGCATCATCTCCACGAACTTGCGGGTGAAGCTGTATTCCGGAGTCAGGTAGAACTGCTTGGCGACCTGCTGGGTGATGGTCGAGCCGCCGGGCACGCGCTTGTCGTTGGTGGTGGCGAGCAGCCAGATCGCGCGGGCCACGCCTTTGTAGTCGACGCCGTGGTGCTGGTAGAAGCGGTTGTCCTCGATCGCGATGAAGGCCTGCTTGACCTGCTCGGGCACGCGGGCGATGTCCACGGGATAGCGCCGGGCCTCGCCGAATACCGCCATGAGGCGGCCATCGCGGGCGTGGACGTAGAGGGGCTCCTGGAGTTCCACGTGCCGGAGGGACTGGACGTCCGGAAGGCGCGAGGAGACGACGTAATAGACGATGCCCAGGGCGAGGGCGCCCAGCAGGGCGGCGGCTACGGAGGCCAGGAGGGCCCAGCGCAGCAAGCGGCGGAACGGCGGCATGGGCGGGGCGGGTCCTCGGGTTGATTTGCCGGGCGGGGAAGCCCGGAATGGGGCCAGTATAGGGGTGGGGGCGGCCCCGACTCCTGCGACGGCCGTCGCGAAGCCGGGTCGCGGGTGTTGCCACCGGGGCCAAACTCCGCTATTTAAGGCGCCGGGACACGTTGTGCGCGTAAGCGCCCGTGAATAAGGGGAAATTTGTGGGGCTGATCACAAAAAGCCAGCCACCCCGGATCGGTGTCGACATCAGCTCGACGGCCGTGAAGCTGTTGCAGCTGTCCCGGGCGGGTGACCGCTACCGGGTGGAGCACTACGCCATCGAGCCCCTGCCCGCGAACGCGGTCGTGGACAAGAACATCGCCGAGCCGCAGGCCGTGGGCGATGCCATCCGGCGCGCCATGGCCCGCTGCGGCAGCAAGGCGCGCCAGGCGGTGGGCGCCGTCGGCGGGTCGGCGGTGATCACCAAGCTCATCCCGATGCCCGCCGACCTGACCGACGACGACCTCGAGTCGCAGGTCGAGCTCGAGGCCTCCAACTACGTGCCGTATCCGATCGAGGAAGTGAACCTCGACTTCGAGGTGGTCGGGCCGATGCCCGGCAACGAGGACATGGTGCAGGTCCTCCTGGTCGCCTCGCGCGCCGAGAACGTCGAGACCCGTGCGTCCGCGCTCGAGCTGGGCGGCCTGGCCCCGAAGGTCATGGATGTCGAGACTTTCGCCATGGAGAACGCATTCCGCCTGCTCGGCGATGCCGGCCCGGCAGACTCGCTCGTGGCCCTGGTCGACATCGGCGCCACGATGACCACGCTTTACGTCCTCCGCGACGGCCGCAGCCTCTACAGCCGCGAGCAGGTCTTCGGCGGAAAGCAGCTCGACGACGAGATCATGCGCCGCTACGGGCTCAACCTCGAGGAAGCGCGCTTGGCCAAGCGCCAGGGCGGCCTGCCCGACAGCTACCGGAACGAGGTGCTGCAGCCGTTCCGCGAGGCGCTGGTGCAGCAGGTCAGCCGCCTGCTGCAGTTCTTCTACGCCGGCAGCGAATTCAACCGGGTCGACCGGATCGTGCTCGCCGGCGGCACCGCCTCCACCACCGGCGTCGCGCCGATGGTCGAGGAACAGCTCGGCGTCCCGACCACGGTGGCCAACCCGCTGGCGCAGATGACCCTGGGCCCGCGCGTGCAGGCTTCGGCGCTCGCCCAGGACGCGCCGTCGCTGATGATCGCCGCCGGCCTGGCGCTCAGGAACTTCGACTGATGGCACGGATCAACCTGCTGCCCTGGCGCGCGGAGCGGCGCAAGCTCCGCCAGAAGGAGTTCCTGACGATGGTCGGGTTCGCGGTCATCGCCGCGATCGCGATCACGTTCCTGATCTCCAGCTATTACGGTTCGCAGATCACCGGGCAGAACGAGCGCAACGACTACCTGCGCGACCAGATCAAGCAGGTCGACAAGCAGATCAAGGAAATCAAGTCGCTCGACGAGAAGAAATCGAGGCTGCTCGCGCGCAAGGCCGTGATCGAGCAGCTGCAGGCCAACCGTTCGAAGATGGTGCACCTGTTCGATTCGCTGGTGCGGACCATCCCCGACGGCGTGGTCCTGACCTCGGTGAAGCAGACCGGCGACAAGCTCACGCTGCAGGGCCGCTCGCAGTCGAACGCGCGGGTCAGCACCTACATGCGCAGCCTCGAGGGCGCCGGCTGGATGACGCGGCCGGAGCTGTCGATCATCGAGGCGCGCGCGGGCGACAACAGCCTGCCGTACGTGTTCACGCTGACGGTGATGCTGGCCAACCCGAACGCGCCGAAGGACGAGGACGGCGATGGCGTGCCCGACGCGCCGGATCCCGCATCCACCGAAGCCGGAGCGGCCGCGACGCCGACGGACGCGGCTGCCCCCGCCGATGCGCCCGCCGCGGACGGCGCCGCGCCTGCCGTTGCCGAGCCTGCCGCCCCGGAGCCGACTGCTTCGGGCGTCCCCGAGCCGGCCGCGGATGAAGGCGACCAGCCCGCCGATTCCGGCACCGCGCCGGAGCCGGAACCTGCCGCGCCCGCGCCCGACGATGGAGGGCCCGGGAAATGAGCCGCCGCAAGATGGCCGTCAAGGACCTCAACTTCAACAACACCGGGTCCTGGCCCCGGGAATACAAGCTCGTCTTCTGCGGGATCGTCGCGGTGGTCATCATCGCCCTCGCCTGGTGGCTGTTCATCCGCGGCAAGACCGAGGAACTGACCGGCCTGGAGAAGCAGGAAACCGACCTGCGCGCCGAGTTCGAGAAGAAGCAGGGCCGCGCCTCCAACCTGGAGCCGCTGAAGCTGCAGCTCGCGCAGATGGAACAGCAGCTGCAACAGATGCTGCGCCAGCTGCCGAGCAAGACCGAGATGCCCGACCTGATCGTGGACATCTCGCAGACGGCGCTCGCCACCGGCCTGACCAGCGAACTGTTCCGGGAAATAGGCGGCGTGGCTCTCCCGTTCGGCGAAGATAGCGACCAGCACGTTGGCGCCCGTCACCTCGTCACGGCCGGAAGATTGGACGTGAATCACCGCCCGCTGGATGACGCGCTGGAAACCGGCGGTCGGTTTGGA
>DATJDY010000344.1:0-3100 GCA_035497155.1 Luteimonas sp. | reverse complement strand
GCTTCGTCACGGGAATGGTCCTCACAGATCCGGCAGTGGGGACCTTTGACCGACGCCTGGATGCTGCGCACCGCGATCATCGTCGCCGGCGTGCTGTTGCTGGTGGCGATCTACTTCTTCGGACGCCCGCGCAAGCCGGGGCAGGGCAGGCGCGTGGAAGGTGCCCCCCGCAGCGGCTTCGCCGATGGCGGCCGGGTGGAGCCGACGCTCGGGGAGATGATCGCCGACGAATTGCGCTCGGGCGAGGACGCCGATGGCGGCGACTTGCAGGCGGAAATGGACCTCGGCGGTCCCGCCGCGGCCGCGGCCGCCGGCAGCAGCGCCGGGCGCCGCGTCAGCGAGGAATTCGACAAGATCGTCACCCTGTACATCGCCGCGCGCGCCGGCGCGAAGCTGCGCGGCCCGGACATCGTGGTGGCGGCGGAGAAGACCGGCCTTACCTACGGCCACATGAACATCTTCCACCGCCTGGTGGAGGGCCACCCGGAACGCGGCCCGGTGTTCAGCGTGGCGAACATCATGAAGCCGGGCGGGTTCGACATGGCGACGATCCAGTCGCTGGAAACGCCGGCGATTGCGTTCTTCCTGACGCTGCCCGCGCCGGTGCCGGCGCTGGACGCCTGGGAAACCATGCTGCCGACCGCGCAGCGCATGGCCGAGCTGCTCGACGGCGTGCTGCTCGACGAGTCGCGCAACGCGCTCGGCCGCCAGCGCATCCAGCACCTGCGCGACGAACTGCGCGCCTGGGACCGGCAGCAGGAGGCGCCGCCGCCCCCACGCTCCCGCTGGTAGAGCTTTTTTTAGCCACGGATTCCACGGATCACACAGATTGGTGACGTGCGATCGTGGAGACTGTCGGCCGCCCGGAACAAATCTGCGTGATCCGTGAAATCTGTGGCTAAAACGCCTGCTCCCGCTCCCGCCGCGAAGATCCTTGAGTTGCGCAGGCAGCTCGAGGACGCGAATTACCGGTACCACGTGCTCGATGACCCGAGGATCGCCGACGCGGACTACGATCGGCTGATGCGCGAGCTGGAGGCGCTGGAGGAAGCGCATCCGGAACTCGCGACGGCGGATTCGCCGACTCGGCGCGTGGGTGCCATGCCGTCGGGCGGGTTCGCCCCGGTGCGGCACGAAGTGCGCATGCTCTCGCTCGCCAACGCCTTCAGCGACGAGGAGGTCGATGACTTCGTGCGCCGCATCGTGGAGCGGCTGGACGTTGCGGAGCCGGAGTTTTCCGTCGAGCCGAAATTCGACGGCCTCGCGATCAGCCTGCGCTACGAGGGCGGAATCTTCATGCAGGGCGCCACCCGTGGCGACGGCGAGACCGGCGAGGACGTCACCGCGAACCTGCGCACGATCCGCGCGATCCCGCTGCAGCTGCGCGGCGAAGGCTGGCCGGAAGTGCTCGAGGTGCGCGGCGAGGTCTACATGCCGCGCGCCGGCTTCGAGGCGTACAACGAACTGGCGCGCGCGTCGGATGGCAAGATCCGTCCACTGGTCAATCCGCGCAACGCGGCGGCTGGCAGCCTGCGCCAGCTCGACCCGCGCGTCACCGCGACGCGCCCGCTGGCGTTCTACGCCTATGCGCTCGGGGCGGTGGAGGGCGGCGACCTGCCGAAGCGGCATTCGCAGGTGCTCGCGCAATTGCGCGAGTGGGGCTTCCCGGTGAGCCCGCTGGTCGGCGTCGCGCGCGGCGAACGGGGCCTGCTCGATTACTACGCCATGATCGGCGCGGAGCGCGACGCGCTGCCGTTCGACATCGACGGCGTGGTCTACAAGGTCGATGACCTTTCGGCGCAACGCGAGCTCGGCTTCGTGGGCCGCACGCCGCGCTGGGCGATCGCGCACAAGTTCCCCGCGCAGGAACAGACGACGGTCGTCGAGGACATCATCGTCAACATCGGGCGCACCGGCGCGGCCACGCCGGCGGCGAAGCTGCGGCCGGTGTTCGTCGGCGGCGTCACCGTGACGAACGCGACCCTGCACAACGCCGACCAGGTCGCGCGCCTGGACGTGCGCATCGGCGACACGGTCATCGTGCGACGCGCCGGCGACGTGATCCCGGAAGTGGTGTCGGTGGTCGCGGCGGAGCGCCCGCGCGGCAGCGTGCCGTGGACCATGCCGGCGCATTGCCCGGTCTGCGGTTCCGACATCGTGCGCGAGGAGGGCGAGGTCGTTGCGCGCTGCAGCGGCGAGCTCGCCTGCGCGGCGCAGCGCACGCAGTCGGTCTTCCACTTCGCCAGCCGCCGCGCGATGGACGTGGATGGCCTGGGCGAACGCTATATCGAGGCGCTCGGCGAATTCGGCTACCTCGCGTCCGTCGCCGACCTGTACGGCCTCACGCTGGACGACCTGCTGGAAATGAAGCGCCGCGCCGACGAACGCGACGGCACCACGCCCGAAACCGCGAAGGCCGGCAAGGTCGCGACGAAGTGGGCGGAAAACCTGCTCGAGGCCATCGACCGCAGCCGGGACACCACGCTCGAACGCTTCCTGTACGCGCTGGGCATCCAGCACGTGGGCGAGAGCACCGCCAAGGCGCTGGCCGCATGGTTCGGCGAACTCGAGCTCGTGCGGCACCTGCCGTGGCCGCTGCTCAAGCTGGTGCCCGACATCGGCGACGAGGTCGCCAGGGCCATCGACGCGTTCTTCGAGCAGCCCGGCAACCAGCGCGTGATCGACGAGCTGCTCGCGCGCGGTGTCCGCATCACCGACGCGCACCCGCCCATCGCGAAGCTTCGTCCGGCGCTGGCGCCCGCGAGCGTGCTCGAGCGGATGGCCGTGCCGAAGCTCACCGCGAAGCGCGCGGCGCAACTGGGCGAGCGCTTCGATTCGGTCGCGGCCGTCGCCGCCGCCGGGATCGATGCACTCGTCGATGCCGGCTTGCCGAAGGACTCGGCCGGGTCCGTGCACGCCTTCTTCCGCAGTGGCGAAGGCCGGGCGCTCGCGCGGCGCACCGCGGATGCCGTCGCGCGCCTGGGGGTGGCGGTGGCGCACGCCGGCGAAGTCGAGGCAGGCGTCCTCGAAGGGCAGACCGTGGTCCTGACCGGCACCCTGTCGGCCCTGACCCGCGACGAAGCGAAGGACCGGCTGGAAG
>DATJDY010000343.1:0-1590 GCA_035497155.1 Luteimonas sp. | reverse complement strand
CTGCGGCGGCCAGTTCACCGCGAACACGATGGCGATGGTGCTGACCACCCTGGGCTTGTCGCCGCTGGGCTACAACGACATTCCCGCCACCCACCCGGCCAAGGGCACGGCCGCGTTCCGCTGCGGCGAGCTGGTGATGGAATGCCTGCGCAAGAACCGCACGCCGCGTGAGCTGATCACGCGCACGTCGATGCGCAACGCCGCGCGCATGGTCGCCGCCACCGCCGGCTCCACCAATGCGGTGCTGCACCTGCTGGCGATCGCGCGCGAAGCCGGCGTCGAATGGTCGCTGGAGGATTTCGAGCCGGCCTCGGCGCACACGCCGGTGATCGCCGACCTGCTGCCCGGCGGTCGCTACACCGCGGTGGAACTGTTCGGTGCCGGCGGCAGCGCGCGGGTAGCACAGGAGCTGATCGCCGCCGGCATGCTGGAGGACACGCCCACGGTTACCGGCCGCAGCCTGTTCGCCGAAGTCGCCGCCGCGCCGCGCGCCGAAGCGCAGGACGTGGTGCATCCGGTCACGCAACCGCTGAAGCCGCGCGGCGGCTATTCGATCCTGTACGGCAGCCTCGCCCCGGAAGGCTGCATCCTCAAGCTTGCCGGCAAGGGCGCCACCCATTTCGAAGGCCGCGCCCGCGTCTACGAAGGCGAGGAGCAGGCATTCGCCGCGGTGCAAGCCGGCGACATCGCCAAGGGCGACGTCATCGTGATCCGCAACGAAGGCCCGGCCGGCGGCCCCGGCATGCGCGAGATGCTCGGCGTCACCGCCGCGCTGATCGGCCGCGGCCTCGGCGACGACGTGGCGCTGATCACCGACGGCCGCTTCTCCGGCGCCACCCACGGCTTCATGGTCGGCCACATCGCGCCGGAAGCCGCACGCGGCGGGCCGATCGCGCTGCTGCACGAAGGCGACCGCATCGTGATCGACGCCGCCCGCCGCGAAATCGCCACCGACGCCGACCTCGCCGCACGCCGCGCCGGCTGGCAACCGCCCGCATCGAAGGTCAGCCGCGGCGCGCTGGCCAAGTACGCGCTGCTGGTCGGCTCCGCCTCCGACGGCGCCACCACGCATCCCGACACCACCGTCTCCACACCCAAGCACATCCATACCGAATCCAACCAGGGAGTCACCACATGAGCAGTACCAACACCCTCGCCTCATCCCGCATCGCCGTGCTCGGCTACGGCAGCCAGGGCCGCGCCCATGCGCTGAACCTGCGCGACTCCGGCCTCGACGTCGTGGTCGGCCTGCGCCCCAACGGGCCGACCTGGCACAAGGCGAAAGCCGACGGCTTCGAGGTCGTCGAGCCGGCCGAGGCGGTCAAGGGCGCCGATCTGGTCGCCGTACTGACGCCGGACATGGTGCAGCCGACGCTGTACAAGGAATCGATCGAGCCGAACATCAAGCCCGGCGCGGCACTGTTGTTCGCGCACGGCTTCAACGTGCACTTCGGGCAAATCGCACCGCGCGCCGACATCGACGTGATCCTGGTCGCGCCGAAGGGCCCCGGCGCGCTGGTGCGCAGCGAGTACGAGCGCGGTCGCGGCGTGCCGTGCATCTGGGCCGTGCACCAGGACGTCAGCGGCCAG
>DATJDY010000342.1:0-5482 GCA_035497155.1 Luteimonas sp. | reverse complement strand
CGGGGCGCGAGGACTACCGAACAGGCAGGCCTTGACGGTGGCTGTGTTGTACCACTCGTCGCAGCCGCCGGCGTAGATCAGCGGGAAACGCTTGCGAACTTTCAGATAGCGCTCCTGCGTCGGCGAATGCTCCCACTGCCGCGCGTGCCGCGCCCACGAAAGCGACGCCGCCAGGCACGCCCCCATCGCCATCACCCCGAGCAGCAGCACGAGCGTCGGCCGCGCCCGCAACCAGCGCGAGCGCCGCAGCGGCGACTCGACCAGCGCATACGACGCCGCGGCCAGGCCCAGCGAGACCGCGACGAAAACAGCGCGCTGCCAGCCGCTCGCCGCCGGAATCAGCGAAGCGCCCAGCAGCAGTACCGGCCAATGCCACAGGTACCAGGCATACGACACCCGCCCGATCGCCTGCATCGGCCTCGCCGACAGCAGCGCGCCTGCCTGCGACGCGGGCGCATCGCTTCGCCCGGCCGCCAGCACCAGCACGGTGCCGAGCGAGGGCAACACGGCCCACCCACCGGGATACGCGGTATGCGCGTCGAGCAGCAACGCCGCGGTGAGTATGCCCGCCAGCCCGGCCCAGCCGGCAAGCTGCCGGATGCGCCCGGGCGACTTGCCGTCGAACTGCAGGAACACCAGCGCGCCCAGCGCGAACTGCCACCCGCGCGAGAACACCATGTAGAACCCGAATTGCGGCTTCGCGTACGTCAGGAAGACCGAAAGCAGCAGGCAGACGAGCACGGTGCCGACCATGCCGCCGGCGAGGCGTCGATGCTTGCGCTCGAGCCCCTGCCAGCTCCACGCGCCCAGCAGGAACAGCATCCACGCCGGCCACAGCAGGTAGAACTGCTCTTCGACACCCAGCGACCAGGTGTGCAGGAACAGGTTGGTGTCGGCGGCCGGGCCGAAGTAATCGAGCTTCTGCAGCGCGAACCAGAAGTTGCTGGTCCAGGTGGTGGCGGCCGCCGCGGCCTGCGCCTGCGGCACCTGCTCGAACGGCGCGAGCAGCACGATCGCCGCCAGCGCCGTGCACGCGACCGCCAGCAGCAGGCCCGGCAGCAGGCGCTGGATGCGGCGCGCGTAGAACGCCGCCAGGTCGATGCGGCCGCGCGCGTCGAATTCGCGCAGGAGCAAGCCAGTGATCAGGTAGCCGGACAGGACGAAGAACACGTCCACGCCGACAAATCCGCCTTCCAGCCACGGCACCCCGGCATGCGCGCAGACCACCAACAGGATCGCGACGGCGCGCAGTCCCTCGATGTCCTTGCGGAACGGCAGCGCGTGCATCGGCGCACCTGCACCCGCACCCGCACCTTGCTCGGGCGCCGCCTCGGCGTGCCCGCCCGGGTCTTGGTTCATTCGTTCCACCAGTGCAGGATCCCCGCCGCCATCCTACAGACCGCCCATACCGGCGGTAACCGCCTACCCCTGAATCGGATTCGGGTGTAGAAATCGCTTCAGGCGAGCGGAGGCTTGCGGACCCGCGAGTGATACTTTAGTGTCACTCGCATGCGCACCGAACTCGTCACCACGCTCAAGCGCCAGGCCACGGAGCTGCTCGCCGACATCGAGCGGGACAAGCAACCCATCCTCATCACCCAGCATGGCCTGCCGAGCGCATATCTCCTGGACGTCGAGACTTACGAGCTCATGCAGCAGCGCATGGCGATTCTGGAAGGCATTGCCCGTGGCGAGCAGGCGATTGCCGAGGGACGCACGGCGACGCAGGCGGAGGCCAGGAAGCGCCTCGCCCGATGGCTGAAATAGTCTGGTCGGAACCCGCCCTCGCGGACCTGGATGCGATTGCCGATTACGTGGCGCTCGAAAGCCCGGCCGCGGCGTCGGCGCTTGTCGCGCGGATCTTCCACCATGTCGGGCAGCTTGCCGATCATCCGGACAGCGGCAGCCGTCCGGGTGAGCTCGGTGGATCCCGTTATCGCCAGATCGTGGAACCGCCTTGCCGCATCTTCTATCGCCATGACGACCGTACCGTCTTCATCGTGCATGTCATGCGCACGGAGCGCTTGCTCCGCAAGGAACGATTGATCCGGGAATGACGCCGGGACGCCGTGTTCGCGCCGCTCAGTCGATCCCGAGCTTCTTCAGCTTGTACCGCAGGGCCCGGAACGTGATCCCCAGTGACGCCGCGGCCTTTGTCTTGTTGTAGCGGTTGGCCTGGAGTGCTTCCTCGATGGCCTTGCGCTCGAGGTCCTCGATGTAGCTGGGAAGCGCGCCGCCGCCTGCGGGTGCGGTCGTCGCCGGGGAGGGCGACGGCATGGGTGCGGCATGCGCGGCGTTGTCCATGGACGGGAGCCGGCCGTGGGTCGGCTCTACGGTCGGCAGCGCGAGGTCGGCCGCCGCGATCGCGTCGCCGTCGGCCAGCGCCAGCGCCCGCTCGAGGATGTTTTCCAGCTCGCGCACGTTGCCCGGGAACGGATACGCCATCAGCGCTGCCAGCGCGTCGTCGCCGAGGCGCACGGGCGCGCCGCGGCCCTGTTCCGCGGACAGGCGGGCGAGGATGTCGGCGGCCAGTTGCGGCAGGTCGTCGCGGCGCTCGCGCAGCGGCGGCACGCGCAGGCCGATCACGTTGATGCGGTAGTAGAGGTCGTGGCGGAAGCTGCCGTTGGCGACGAGCGCGGCCAGGTCCTTGTGCGTGGCGCTGAGGATGCGCACGTCCACCGGGACTTCGGCCTGGCCGCCGACCGGGCGTACCGATTTCTCCTGGATGGCGCGCAGCAGCTTCACCTGCATCGGAAGCGGCAGCTCGCCGATCTCGTCGAGGAACAGGGTGCCGCCGTCGGCCGCCTGGAACAGGCCTGCCTTGTCGGCGTGGGCGCCGGTGAAGCTGCCTTTCTTGTGGCCGAAGAACTCGCTTTCCATCAGCTCGGCCGGGATCGCGCCGCAATTGACGGGCACGAACGGGCCCTTGGCGCGGCCGCCCTCGGCGTGGATGGTGCGCGCGACGAGCTCCTTGCCGACACCGGATTCGCCGGCGATGGCGATCGGCGCCTGGCTGCGCGCGACCTTGGCGACGGTGGCGCGCAGCGCCTGCAGCGCCGGCGAATCGCCGCGCAGGCGCGCGATGCCCTGCGGCGCCTCCTCGCGCTTGCGCTGGCCCAGGTCGAGCGCGTGGCTGACGAGCCGCCGCAGCACGTGGATGTCGACCGGCTTGCTGACGAAGTCGAACGCGCCGGCCTTCAGCGCTTCGACCGCGGCCTCGACGTTGCCGTAGGCGGTGATCATCGCCGTCGGCGTGTCGGGGTGGTTGGTGGAGATCTCGGCGACGAGGTCGATGCCGGAACCGTCCGGCAGGCGCATGTCGGTCAGGCACAGGTCGTAGCGGTTGCGCGCGAGTTGCGCGCGCGCCTGGGCGAGGTTCGCGGCGGTGTCGGTGCGCAGGCCCATGCGGCCCAGGGTGAGCACCAGCAGTTCGCGGATGTCGTGCTCGTCGTCGACGATGAGCGCGCTGGGGGCGGGGGCGCTGGGGGCGGGGGCGCTCGTGGCTTCGCTCATGGCCTTCACATTAGCGGAAGCGCCGGCTCCGGCGCTACGCCGGCAGCATCGCGTGCGCGTCCGGCAGCCCGATGCGGAAGCAGCCGCCCTCGGCGCGCGGCACGTATTCCAGGGTGGCCTCGTTGGCCACGCACAGCTCGCGGGCGATGTAGAGGCCAAGGCCCGTGCCGTGCTCGGAGGTGGTGAAGAACGGGCGGAACAGCTGGGCGCGGACGTCGTCCGGAATGCCGGGGCCGGCGTCGCAGACGTCGATGACCGGGCGGCCATCGGCCTCGCCGACGACGACCGAAACGCGTGCCGGGTCGGCGGCGCGGTGGCCGTGCGTCAGCGCGTTCTGCACCAGCACGGTCAACACCTGCTGCAGGTGGCGCGGGTCCACCAGCCCGTGCTGGCGCGCCGTTCCGACGGCTTCGAGGGTGCCCGCTTCCGGCGGCAGCATCTGCCGGTAGTCGTCGACGAAGCGCCGCACGAACGCGGCCAGGTCCACGTTGTCGGCGCTGGCGCGCTCGCGGCGGGCCAGGCCGAGCACGCTCTCGACGATGCCGTTGGTGCGCTGGCACTGCGCGTGGATGATCTCGAGCAGGCGCTGGTCGGCGGCGTCGAGGGCGGTGGATTCCTGCAGCAGCTGGGTGGCGTAGTTGATCGCGGCCAGCGGGTTGCGGATCTCGTGGGCGAGGCTGGCGGAGAAGCGGCCGAGGGTGGCCAGCGTCAGCGACTCGGCGCGGCGCGAGACGAGCGAAGTGTCGTCGAGGAACACGAGCGCGGCGGCATCGTGCGCGAACAGGCGCACGAAGCGCGGCAGCACGCCGACGCGGTCGGCGCCGACTTCCAGCGGCGTGTCGTTGCTGGTGCCGGTGCGGCGCCAGCTCGCCAGCCGTTCGGCCAGCGGCGGCGACAGGCTCGCCAGGCGGCGGTCGCCGCCGTGGTCGCCGAGCTGCAGCAGCGCGGACTCGTTGGCCAGGCGGATGTAGCCGTCGCCATCGACCAGCAGCACGCCGGTGCGCATGCGGCGGATGATCAGCTCGTTGATCGTGGCCATGTCGGCGAGTTCGCCGCCGCGGCGTTCCGCCAGCGCCTGGCTCTCGCGCAACTGGCGGCCGAGCAGGTAGCACAGCATCGCGATGGACAGGAAGCTCACCGCGAACATCAGCGGCTCGGCCAGCGGCCGGTCCGTGGCGGAAGCGGCGAAGCCGAGGTAGCCCCAGACGTACTCGGCGATCATCGCCACGCCCGCCAGCGCGCCGCCGGCCAGGCCGTAGCGCAGCGGCAACAGCATCGCGGTGGCGCCGACGTTGAACACCAGCATCAGTGCGACGCCCGAGGCCGCCGACGGGATCGCGTGGATCGCCAGCATGGCGACCGTGACGTCGACCAGGATCCCGGCCAGCACCTGCCAGCGCAGCGCGACCTTCCGCATCGCCCAGAACAGCAGGATCGGCGCAAGCGCGACGTAGGCGAGGGACGTCGCCTTGCCCAGCAGGGGGTACGCGGGGGAGGGCACCAGCTCGCTGATCGGGCCGAACAGGATCAGGACCAGCAGCCCGGCTTCCAGCACCCGGTACAGGCTGTAGAAGTAGAGGTCGCGGTATTGCGCCTCGGCGATGCCGTTGTCGCCCATTCCGTCCCCCTCGCCGATGCGCGCCACGTGGATGGCGACGTCCCGATTATGCCGCCTTGCGCGCGACCGGATGGATGCGTGCCAGTTCCGGGCCGAGCGCGTCGCGCGCGCATTCGGTGTCGTAGCGCGCCTGGCCGCGCAGCCAGTAGCCGTCGGAGAGGCCGAAATAGCGGCACAGGCGCAGGTCCGTATCCGCAGTAACCGAGCGCTTGCCGGCGACGATGTCGCCAATGCGCTGGGGCGGGACGCCGATGTCCTTGGCCAGGCGATAGCGCGTGAGGCCCATCGGCTCCAGGAATTCGTGGAGCAGGACTTCGCCGGGATGAATGGGTGCGAGCTTCTTGGTCATGG
>DATJDY010000341.1:0-3377 GCA_035497155.1 Luteimonas sp. | reverse complement strand
CGCGCATGAGGGCGCTGAGCACGATCGTGAAGCCCAGGCCCGCGGCCACCAGGAACAGCAGCATCGCGATCAGCGGGTAGCCGAACAGGTGGTGCGTGGTGTCGACCCGCATCATCATCGCCGACGCAACGATCAGCGCCGCGGTCACGAGGCCGGCGCTGATCCGGTTGGCGATCTTCTGCAGGCTCTCCATGATCGGAGAATCGGCCAGGCCGTCCACGCGCACCTGCATCCGGTTTTCCGCCAGCAGCGACAGCAGGTCGGACACCTTGCGCGGCGCCTCGCGCATCAGCGCCTGCACCTCGATCAGCTCGCTGGCGATGTTCGAGGGCGACAGCGATTTCTTCAGCCGTTCGCGCATCACGTGCTCGAGGTGGCGCTCGACCACCTGCTTGACGTCCAGTTCCGGGTCCAGGGCGTGGGACACCTGCTCCAGGTTGAGCAGGGTCTTGCCCAGCAGGCTGAGTTCCGGCGGCGTGCGCAACCGGCAGGCGGCCGACAGCGCCACCAGGTCCAGCATCAGCCGTCCCTCGGACTGCGAGCCGGAATGGCTGTGCGCCGCGTAGCGCGCCACCATCTGCCCGACCTCGCGCATGAAGCGCTCATCGTCGAAGGCTTCCAGCCGCGTGCCCATCGCGATGGCTTCGTTCGCCACTTCCTCGCCGCGGCCGTCGACGGCCGCGAACAGCAGCTTGAGCAGGCGTTCGCGCTGCTTCGGCGGCACGTGGGCAACCATGCCCAGGTCGAACAGCGCCAGGCGGCCGTCGTCGGTCGCCAGCAGGTTGCCCGGATGCGGATCGGCGTGGATCTCGCCATGCACGAACACCTGGTCGAGGTAGCCGCGCATCAGCGCCGATGCCAGCGCGCCCATGTCGTGCTCGGTGCGGTGCAGGCCCGAGATCTCGGTGACCTTGGTGCCGTGGATGAGGTCCATGGTGAGCACGCGCGTGGCGGTGTAGTCCCACACCGGCTGCGGCACCACCAGCTCGGTGTATTCGCGCAGGTGTTCGCCGAAGCGCTCCAGGTTCTCCGCCTCGGCGCGGTAATCGAGTTCGGCGAGCAGGGTCTTGCGGAATTCGTGCACCCAGTCGGAGAAATGCACGCGGCGGCCGACGTCGGTGAGGGTGTCGGCCTTGCCGGCGAGGCCGGCGATCGCGTCGAGGTCGGCGCGCACCAGGTCGCCGATGCCCGCGCGCTGCACCTTGACGGCGACCTCGCGGCCATCGCGCAGCAGCGCGCGATGCACCTGGGCGAGCGAGGCGCAGCCCAGCGGCGTTTCGTCGAATTCCGCGAACAGGTGGCTCATGCGCGCGCCGAGCGCGTCCTCGATCGTGGCGCGCACCTCGTCGAAGGGCACCGGCGCGACGTCGTCCTGCATGCGCTCCAGCGCCGCGAGGTAGGCCGGCGGCACCATGTCGGGCCGCGTGGACAGGGCCTGGCCGATCTTGACGAAGGTGGGGCCGAGCGCCTCGAGGTCGTCGACGAAGGCTTCGGGCTTGCCCTCGGTCGGCGGCGGTTCGGTTGCGGACGTCGTTCCGCTGCCATCGAGGTCCAGGCCGGTGAACACGCCGGCGCTGCGGTACTTGAGCAGGAATCCGAGGATCCGCGCGGTGCGGCCGAGGCCGTGGCTGGGCGTGTCGTTCATGGCGGGCGTCCGTGGCCGCGTGTGGCGCGGCCCGCAGCCAGCGTAGTCGGCGCGGCGTCAACGCCGCTTCATCGCGCTTGCCGCATCATGGCGGCATGGAGTCGCCAGGACGCACGTTGTGGACGATCGGCCACTCGACGCGGCCGTGGGAAGAGTTCGTGGCGCTGCTGCAGGGCGAATCGATCGCGTGCCTCGCCGACGTGCGCCGTTTCGCCGGTTCCCGGCGCAACCCGCAGTATTCGCCGGCGGACATGGGCCCGGCGCTGGCGGCCGTGGGCATCGAGTACGTGCCGATGCCGGAATACGGCGGCCGTCGCGCGCCGGTCGCGGACTCGCGCAATGGTGCCTGGCGCGTGGCAGCGTTCCGCGGCTATGCCGACTACATGGCCACGCCGGAGTTCGCGCTGGCGCGCGCGCGGCTGATGGAGCGCGCTTCGACGCAGCGCACCGCGGTGATGTGCGCCGAAGCCGTGTGGTGGCGCTGCCACCGGCGCCTGGTCTCCGACGATTTCGTGGCGCGCGGCTGGACCGTGCTGCACATCATGGGCCCCGGCAAGCTGCAGCCGCACGAACTCAATCCCGATGCGCGCATGGTCGACGACCACCTCGTCTATCCGCCCCACGGCGACCAGGTCGAACTCTTCGGCGCTACCTAGGCGGGCGCACGCGAAGGAGGCGGCCGTCGGAGGCGTCGGTGAGCACGTAGAGGTTGCCGTCGGCGCCTGCGCGCACGTCGCGGATGCGCGCGCCCAGGTCGGTGAGCAACCGTTCCTCCGACACGATCCGGTCGCCGTCGAGCTTGAGCCGGATCAGCGCATGGTCGGCCAGCGCGCCGAGGAACAGGCTGTCGTTCCATGGCGAACCCGGATGCCCGGTGTAGAACGCCATCCCGCTGAGCCCCGGCGATTTCGCCCACACATGATGCGGCGATTCCATGCCTGGCGCGCTGGTGCCGACGGTTTCGGGATAGGGCCTGCCGGTCGAATAATCCATGCCGTTGGTGGCCACCGGCCACCCGTAGTTCTTGCCCGGCCCGGGCAGGTTCAGTTCGTCGCCGCCGCGCGGGCCGTGCTCGCTGGCCCACAGCTTGCCGGTGCGCGGATCGAACGCCAGCCCCTGGATGTTGCGATGGCCGTAGCTCCAGACGATGCGGCGCACGCCGGGCGAAGCGGCGAACGGATTGTCGGCCGGCATCGTGCCGTCGACGTCCAGCCGCAGCAGTTTGCCCTGCACGAAGTCGAGTTGCTGCGGGCGTTCGCGGTCGAAGCGGTCGCCCTGGCTCAGGAACACGTGGCCATGTCCGTCGAAGGCCAGGCGCGAGCCGAAATTGGCGCCCCCCGGCAGCGGGTCTGGTTCGCGATAGACGACGTGCACGTCCGACAGGGCCCGATCGCCGAGCATCGCGTAGGCAGCGGTCAGCGCCGCGGCGCCGCCCGCCGCAGGCTGGACGAAAGTAAACCAGATGCGCTGGCTGCGCGCGAAATCCGGTGCGAGGACCACGTCCAGCAATCCGGCCTGTCCTTGCGCCAGCACCGCGGGCACGCCGGCCAGCGGCGGCGAGATTTCGCCCTTCGCGGAAATGCGGCGGAGTTGGCCGCTGCGTTCCGTGACCAGGAACCCGCCGCCCGGCAGCAAAGCGACGGCCCAGGGATGGTCGAGGCCGGAGGCGATGGTGTCGACGCGCATGCCGCGTGCATCGGTGCTTGCGTGCGCAGCACTGGGCTGGGATGCA
>DATJDY010000340.1:0-2349 GCA_035497155.1 Luteimonas sp. | reverse complement strand
CCGTTCCAGGCGGACGCGACGCCGGAGCGCGCGCTCGACGCCGCGACGCGCTTCCTGCAGGCGGGCGCGACGATGGCGAAACTCGAGGGCGCGACTCCGCACAAGCTCGATGCGATCCGCTACCTGGCCGAACGCGAGGTGCCGGTGTGCGCGCACCTTGGCCTCACGCCGCAGTCGGTGCTGCGCCTCGGCGGATTCCGGGTGCAGGGCCGCGACGACCGCGCCGCCGCGCGCTTGCGCGAGGACGCGCGCGCGGTGCAGGAGGCCGGCGCGAGCCTGCTCGTGCTCGAATGCGTGCCATCCGCGCTGGCCGCCGCGATCACCGGCGAATTGCGCATTCCCACCATCGGCATCGGTGCCGGCCCGCAATGCGATGGGCAGGTGCTGGTGCTGCACGACGTGCTGGGCCTGGACAGCGGGCACCGGCGCCCGAAGTTCGTGCGCGATTTCCTGGCTGGCGGTGGTTCGGTCGAAGGCGCGTTCCGCGCCTACGCCGACGCGGTGCGCGACGGCAGCTTCCCCGATGCCGCGCATTCCTACGAGTGAGCGGCACGATGACGGGTGACCTGGGGATCGAAACGATCACGGAACTCGGCGCGCTGCGCGCGCGCGTGGCCGCGTGGAAGCGCGACGGCCTGCGCGTCGGTTTCGCGCCGACGATGGGCAACCTGCACGCAGGCCATCACTCGCTGGTGCGCCTTGCGCGCGAGCATGCGGACAAGGTCGTGGCGAGCATCTTCGTCAACCCGACGCAGTTCGGGCCGAACGAGGATTTCTCGCGCTATCCGCGCACGCCCGAGGCAGACATCGCCGGGCTGCGCGACGCAGGATGCGACCTCGCGTGGATGCCGTCCGTCGACACGATGTATCCGTTCGGCCTGGAAGGCGTCGTGCAGGTGCGCGTGCCCGGTGTCACCGAAGTGCTGGAGGGCGCGCATCGCCCCGGGCATTTCGACGGCGTCGCGACCGTGGTGGCGCGCCTGTTCCACCAGGTGCAACCCAATGTCGCGGTGTTCGGCCGGAAGGACTACCAGCAGCTCGCGGTGATCCGCTACATGGTGCGCGAGCTCGCGTTCCCGCTGGACATCGTCGCGGGCGAGACGCTGCGCGAAGCCGATGGCCTCGCGATGAGTTCGCGCAACCAGTACCTGTCGGCGGAGGAACGCGCGCTGGCGCCGGAACTCCATCGCGCCTTGCTGGCGATGCGCGACGCCGTGCTCGCGGGCGCGCCGCGCACGCAGGCGGAAGCACGGGCGGCCGCGGGACTCGCGGCGCGCGGCTTCGACGTGGATTACATCGTGGTCCGGCGTGCGGACCTGTCGGAACCGGTTTCGCAGGCGGGGGGCGCTTCGGTGCCAGGCGAGGGCGATGGCGGCGCGCGGGTGGCGCTGGTCGCCGCCCGGCTGGGCCGGACGCGGCTCATCGACAACCTCGAATTCAGCCAGGCGTGATGCTGCACTGCCGCAAAAAGCGCTAGACTGGGCCCTGGCGCCCGTTGCCGCGGGCGGAGCGGACGAATAACCCCATGCAACTGACCCTGCTCAAGGCCAAGATCCACCGCGCCACCGTCACCCACGCGGAGCTGCACTACGAAGGCTCCTGCGCGATCGACGGGCGCCTGCTCGACATCTCCGGCATCCGCGAGTACGAACAGGTCCACATCTTCAACGTCAACAACGGCCAGCGCTTCGTGACCTACGCGATCCGCGCCGAGGAAGGCAGCGGGATCATCTCGGTGAACGGCGCCGCCGCGCACCGCGCGCAGCCGGGCGACCTCGTGATCATCTGCGCGTACGGCGCGATGGAAGAAGCCGAGGCGGCGAAGTTCAAGCCGACGCTCGTGTACGTGGATCGCGACAACGCGCTCACCCACACCAACGACTCGATCCCCGCGCAGGCGGCTTGAACCGGGCGACGCGGGCACGCGCCCGCGGAAGCGTCAGCGTCCGTGCCGCGCGAGCGCCCACGCGACGTGCTCGCGCACCATCGCGTCGTCGCAGTCGCGGCGTGATTCCAGCGCCGCCAGCGTTCCCGGCGTCGAGGGCGCATTGCCCAGCGCGATCGCGATGTTGCGCAGCCAGCGCTGGTAGCCGCTGCGCCTGATCGCGCTCCCTTCGCTGCGCTGCAGGAATTCCTCTTCGGTCCACGCGAACAGATCCGCCAGCGAGGCCTGGTCGAGGTTGTTGCGCACGCGGAAATCCGGTTCATCGCTGCGCCGCGCGAACTTGTTCCAGGGGCACACGAGCTGGCAGTCGTCGCAGCCGAAGATGCGGTTGCCGATCAACGGCCGCAATTCCTCGTCGATCGCGCCTTCGTGCTCGATCGTGAGGTAGGCAATGCAACGGCGCG
>DATJDY010000339.1:0-4001 GCA_035497155.1 Luteimonas sp. | reverse complement strand
TATCCCGACGATTGCACCTGAAGGCGCCTACCTGGAAGTCCTCGTGCCATACCGGCCCTCGGTCGACGAGCCGGCCATGCGGCGTGAATGCCCGCAAGCCCGCGCGGTGCGCGAACGCGCCCGGCGCGTACCGGCCGAACTCGCGTGCCTGGCGCGGATCCATGCCCTGCGCATCGACGACCGCCCTGTCGACGTCGCGTTCGAGACGTCCACCGACCCTGCAACGGGGCGGCCGGCGCTGCTGGCGATGATCGATGTGCGCTCCCTCGCGGCCGGCCGCCACGAATTGCGGACCGCACGCCTGGATGCCCATGCGGACGAGCCGAAGGACTACGTGATTCCGTTCTGGCGGTGAGCGCGCGCAAGATCATCCACGTCGACATGGACGCGTTCTACGCGTCCGTCGAGCAACGCGACGACCCGAAGCTGCGCGGCCGGCCGGTCGTGGTCGCGTGGCGCGGCAACCGTTCGGTCGTGTGCGCGGCGAGCTACGAGGCGCGCACGTTCGGCGTGCGTTCGGCGATGCCCGCGGTGCGCGCGGAACGACTCTGCCCGCAAGCGGTGTTCGTGCCGCCGGATTTCACCCGCTACAAGGCGGTGTCGCGCCAGGTGCGCGGGATCTTCGAGCGCTACACCGACCTGGTCGAGCCGCTGTCGCTGGACGAGGCCTACCTCGACGTCACCGCGAATGCCGGCGGACTGCCTTCCGCGACCGCGACTGCCGAGGCGATCCGCGCCGCGATCCGCGAGGAGACCGCGCTCACCGCGTCCGCGGGCGTCGCGCCCAACAAGTTCGTCGCCAAGATCGCCTCCGACTTCCGCAAGCCCGATGGCCTGTTCGTGGTGAAACCGGCGCAGGTCGAGGCCTTCCTCGCGCCGCTGCCCGTCGGCCGCCTGCCGGGCGTCGGCAAGGTGATGGAACGCAAGCTCGCGGACCTGGGCCTGCACGTCGTCGCGGACCTGCGGGCGTTCCCGGTCGAATCGCTGGAACGGCGTTTCGGGCGCTGGGGGCGGCGCCTGCACGAGCTCGCGTTCGGCATCGACGAACGCGCGGTGGTTTCCGCGCGCCCGACGCTGCAGGTTTCGGCCGAGGACACGTTCGAGAGCGACCTTTTGCTCCGCGAACTGGAGCCGCATATCCGCCGCATGGCCGAAAAGGCCTGGACCGGCTACCAGCGTGAACTCGAACGCGACCCCGGGCGCATCGCGCGCACCGTCGTGCTGAAGCTCAAGACCGGCGACTTCCACGTGCTGACGCGCAGCCTGACGCCGCCGCGGCCGCCCGCTTCGCTGGAGGAATTCGCGACCCTGGCCTGCGACCTGCGCGAACGCGTCGAGTTGCCATCGCGGACGCGTTACCGGCTCGTCGGCGTGGGCGTGTCCGGGTTCATCGAGCGCGACGCGTTGCGCGCGCAGGCTGGGCTTTTCGAGGCGGCGCCTACGCCGGTATCGGCGTAGGCTTCTGCGCCGGCGAGGGGCCGATCCGCTCCCGCAACGTTTCGACGTGCGCCACGAGTGCCGCGCGCAGCGCGTCCGGCTCGACGATGCGGAACCCGAACGGCAACGCCGCCAGCCGGCGCGCAAACCAGCCAAGGTCATCCGCGCTGGTCCGCAGCAAGACACCGCTGCCATCGACCGGTTCGATCAAGCCGAATTCCGCCGGAAACGCGAGGCGCGCGGCGTCCGGCTCGCATTCGAGCCGCACCGCGATCGCATGCGCGCGCGGCAGCAGCGCCACCGACTCGCGCAGCCGCGCGAGCGCGTCGAAGCCGTCGGGCCGCAGGAACGAGGCCGGCAGCGGCGACGCGGAACGCACGCGATCGAGACGGAACGAACGCAGGTCGCGGCGCAGGTGGCACCAGCCGACCGCGTACCAGGCACCGAGGTAGAACGCGAGCCCGTATGGATCGATGTCGCGCTTCGTGTCCACGCCCTGCGCGGAGGTATAGCCCAGGCGAACGCGCTGCTGCGCGCGCGCTGCAGCGGACAACACGCGCAGCGCGGCGTTGCTCGAAGGCGCCGTGGCCGCGCCCCGCAGATCCACCGTCACCGTGTCGGAAATCGCATGGACCTGGCCCTGCAGCGCCGCCGGCATCACGCGCGCCAGCTTCGACTGCGCGCTGGCGATCGCGGGCGCGGCATCAGCCAGCCCCAGCCCGCGCGCGGCGACCATGCCCACGGCGAGCGCTACGGCTTCGTCGTTGGTGAACATCATCGGCGGCAGGCGGAACCCCGCGACCAACAGGTAGGCGCCATGCCGGCCGCGCTCGCTGGTGACCGGCACGCCCATCTCCTCGAGCGCCGCGATGTAGCGCCGCAAGGTGCGCCCGTCCACGCCGATCCGCCGCGCGAGTTCGGGGCCGCTCATGCGGCCATGGCCCTGCAGCAGGTCGAGCACGGCGAGCACGCGGGTCGCGGGTCGGGGCATGGCGCCAGTCTCGCATCGAATCAGGGCCTATTTTGCCCTGTATACCAGTTAGCGTGCTGCCCATGACGACTTTCCGACTCCTGCTGGCCGGCGTGGCCCTCGCTCTCCTCCCCGGCCTGGTCCACGCCCGCCCGCAGGCCGAAGCCCGGATCCAGGCAACGGAGCCAGCGATGTCCGAGTCCAGCACCGCCACGACCATTTCCGCGCTCGCCCCCGATCACCTGCGCGGCTTCGACGTGGTCGAGCTGCGTCGCTACACGGTGTCGCCCGGGCAGCGCGCGCGCTTTGCCGCCTGGTTCGATGCCTACTTCCCGGAAGCGTTCGAGCAGCTCGGCGCAATGGTGTTCGGCCAGTTCCTCGAGCGCGACGCACCCGATCATTTCTTCTGGCTGCGCGGCTACCACGACATGCTCGACCGTCCGGTGATCAACTCGGCGTTCTATTACGGGCCGCTCTGGCGCGAACACCGCACCAGGGTCAACGCGATCCTCCCCGACAGCGACAACGTGCTGCTGATGCGCGCGATCGCCGGGCATTCGATCCCGGTGCTGCCCGCGGTGGATCCCGTGGACGAATCGCGCGGAGCGCACGGCATCCTCGTCGTGCAGCTGCTGCCCGTCGCGAAGGGGCGCGCCGATGCCGTCGCCTCGGCGCTGGTCAACGCCGCAACCCGCTATCCCCACGAGGGCGTGTTCGACGCGGGCCTGCTGCGGACGCTCGATGCGCCAAACAACTTCCCGCAGCTTCCGGTGCGCGCCGACGGCGAATGGGTCGCGTGGATCGGCATGGCGCGCGACGCCGGCGCGCTGTCGCGGCTGCAGGCGGCGATGGATGCGGTCGAACGACAGCTCGACGCCGGCGACGACCTGCGCGCGCGCGCCGAGCGCATCGTCGCCGCGCCGACACCACGCTCGCGCCTGCGCTGGCTGGATTCCGCCCCTGCCGCCGGCGCCGCGCAGTGATCCCTGGCGCGCAACTCTGGCTCTTCGCCTTGCTCGTGTTGGGCGTGGTGGCGCTGCCGGGGCTGGACATGGCCTGCGTGCTCGGCAACACGCTGTCCGGCGGCCGCCGTCGCGGGTTCGCCGCGCTCGCCGGCGTGGTCGCGGGCGGCGTGGTCCACGTGGTGATGGCGGCGCTGGGCATCAGCGTCGTGCTGAAGTTGTTCCCCGCGCTGTTCAACGCGATGCTGCTCGCCGGCGCGCTCTACATCGCCTGGATCGGCGTGTCCCTGCTGCGTGCCGCACCGCCGCGCGGCGACGCCGGCGACGCTGCCGAAACCCCCGCGCATGCGCAGGCTGCCACGGCCGTATCGCCCGGCGCCGCCTTCCGGCAAGGTCTCGCCACCTGCCTGCTCAATCCGAAGGCCTACCTCTTCATGCTCGCGGTGTTCCCGCAGTTCCTGCATCCCGCGCCGGGGACGCTGTGGCTGCAGGTCGCCGTGCTGTGGCTCGTGATCGCGGCGAACCAGGCGGCGGTCTACGGCGGCCTGGCGCTGCTGGCCGGGCAGGTACGCGCATGGATGGCGCGCCGGCCCGCGGCCGGCATGCTCGGCGCGCGCGCCGTGGGGGCCCTG
>DATJDY010000338.1:0-6545 GCA_035497155.1 Luteimonas sp. | reverse complement strand
GAAGGGTAGACGAGGACGTCGCTAACCCGGTCACCAGCACTGGGGCGACCGCCCGCTGGAAGACCTGCAGAAGGGCTGGGCCGCTGCGCAGGACAAGTACGCGTACCTCGACGGCGCCAACGCGTGCGCGCTCGGCGCGAGCTACGGCGGCTACATGGTGTACTGGATCGCCGGCGTGTGGAACACGCCCGCGTCCGGCGCGTGGAAGTGCCTCGTCGACCACGACGGCGTGTTCGACAACCGCATGATGGGTTACGCCACCGAGGAACTCTGGTTCAGCGAGTGGGAGAACGGCGGCACGCCCTACGACAACCCGGAAGGCTACGAGAAGTTCAACCCGATCAACCACGTGAAGGACTGGCGCGTGCCGATGCTGGTCGTGCACAGCGCGAAGGACTTCCGCATCCCGGTCGACCAGGGCATCGCCGCGTTCACCGCGCTGCAGCGCAAGGGGATCGAGTCGAAGTTCCTGTACTTCCCCGACGAGAACCACTGGGTGCTGAAGCCCGCGAACAGCCTGCTCTGGCACGACACCGTCAACGCCTGGCTGCGCGAGCACATCGGCGGCGGGGCGAAGTAACGCGGTGCGATGACCGGCCCGGGCGATCCGCCCCGCGGGGGGCGGCAATGGCTGCACCAGCTCGACGCGGAGGATCGCGCCCGGCTGGTCGCCGCCCAGGTCAAGGCGACGCGTCCGGCCTTCACGGCGATCCTGTTCGGCGGCGCGGCGATGCTCGCCATCGCCGCCGCGCTGCAGGCGCTCGGCGCCGCACAGGGCATCGGCTACCCGGCGTGGCTCGTGTTCGCGATGGCGGTCCTCGTCGTGGTGCTCGCGTGGGCCAACCTGCGCCTGCGGAGCTGGCAGGCGCGCCTCGCGGGCCTGCTGCTGGCCATGCTGCTCGTCGGCGTCTTCCTTTCGGTGCCCGCGCCCGGGACGATGCCTCCCGGCGGGGTTCCGTTGCGGACCAGCCTGTTCCAGATGATGGCGATGGCGCTGCTCGCACTGACCGTGCGCCCGGCGTCCGTTGCGTCGGTCGTCGCGGTGGTGCTCGCGCTGGCGGTGCTGCGGCTGCACGCGCACGGCCTGCCGCTCATGGGGCGCGGCTTCTACTGGCTGCATGTCGCCGCGACGATCGGCTTCGGCTTCATGCTGTCGGGCTACCGTTCCGATTTCGCGATCGAGGCCTACCAGGTGCGCCGGTCGCTGTGGAAACAGGCGGCGACCGATGCGCTCACCGGCCTGGCCAACCGTGCCGGCTGGGACCGCGACGCCGTGCCGGTCTACGCCGATGCCGGTGCGCGCGGCGCGGCGCGCAGCCTGGTGTTCTTCGATGTCGACCATTTCAAGGACGTCAACGACCGCATGGGCCACGCCTATGGCGACGACGTGCTGCGCCGGCTCGGCCAGGTGCTCGCCATGCGCACGGGGCCGGATGGGTATGCGGCTCGCATGGGCGGCGAGGAGTTCATCGTGCTGCTGGTCGACGCGCCGCCCGGCGCGGTGCAGCGCTTCGCGCAGCGAGTGCGCGAGGATTTCGCGAGCGTCGCCGGCGAGCGGACGATCACGCTGAGCGCCGGCATCGCCTTCGCCGCGCCCGATGAGCCGATGGGGGAAGCCTTGCGGCGCGCGGACGCCGCGCTGTACACCGCCAAGCAGGCCGGGCGCGACCGCATCGCGATCGCATGCGACGACGCCGCCGCCGCGCCCGATGCACCCGGCGGGCCAGACGCTTCCGGCTAGAGCCAGCGCACCTTGCGCAGGTAGCGGTAGAGCAGGCCGCAGACGACGGCGACCACGCCGATCAGCACGAAATACCCATGCCGCGCATGCAGTTCCGGCATGTTGGCGAAGTTCATGCCGTACCAGCTGGTGATCAGCGTCGGCGCCGCGAGCAAGGCGGCCCAGCCCGCGAGCTTCTTGACGATCTCGCCCTGGTTGATCGTGACCAGCGACAGGTTCATGCCCATTGCCGCGGTCAGCATCTCGCGCATCGTGTCGGTGGATTCGTTCACGCGCAGGGCGTGGTCGAGCACGTCGCGGAAATAGGGCCGGACCTCGTCGGCGATGAGGTTGCCGTGCACGCGCGTGAGCTGCGCCAGGATGTCCTGCAGCGGCGCGACCGCCAGCCGCAGCCGGGTCAGCTCGCGCTTGAGGTCGTACAGCGCCATGATCGTCTCGCGGCGGAACTCCTCCGCGAACAGGTCCTTCTCGAGCTCGACGAGTTCCTCGTGGAAGGCGTCGACGATCGGCAGGTAGTTGTCGACGATCGAGTCGAGCACCGCGTACAGGCCGTAGCTCGGGCCCAGTGCCAGCAGCTCGGGCTCGCGCTCCACCTGCGCGCGCACCGGTGCATACGAAGCCGAGGCCCCGTGGCGCACGGTGAGCAGGTAGCGCTTGCCCAGGAACGCGTGCGTCTCGCCGAATTCGATCTTGCCGCCTGCGGCCGCCTGCGCGGTGTTGGCGACGACGAACAGCGACTCGCCGTAGGCCTCGATCTTCGGGCGCTGGTGCGCGTGCTGCGCATCCTCGACCGCGAGGTCGTGCAGGCCGAATTCCTCCTGCAGCTTGTCGAGCAGCGCGTCGGCGGGCTCGTACAGCCCCACCCAGACGAAGCTGCCGTCGTCGCGGCCGAGGACGTCGCTGATCTCGTCGAGGGTGATGTCCTGGCGCGAGCCGTCGCGGCCGTAGGCCACGCAGTTCACGACGCACTGGGGCAGGGAGGGATCCATGCCCCGCATCCTAACGCCCACGCAGCCCCGCATGCAGGGCCAGGTGCAGCGGCAGCAGCAGCGCGATCCAGGGTTCGTTGACCTGCGAGAACAGCATCACCCATTTCAGCAGGAGCGCGACGACCGCCAGCACGGCGACCGCGGCGAGCACGCGCCGGAACCAGGTGCCCGGCGCGCGACCACGGGCGAGGCGCCAGGCGCCGGGCAGCAGCAGCAGCGCGAGCGGATCGAACAGCAGCAGGTTCTCGTTGGCCCAGGCGAAGCGGTGTTCCGTGCCGAGCCACAGGAACAGCATCAGCGCGCCGAGCAGGCCGGACGCAAGCCAGAACAGCCCCGCCACGGCGCCGAGCGTGCGCGGCGCGGCGCGTGCCGCGAGAAGCACGACGGACCCGAGCGCCAGGCCGGCGAGCAGCCAGGGCCACCACGGGCGCGGTCGCTCCGGCGGCTCCGGCGCGATGCGGTGCGGCAGCAGCGCCTGTTCGGACAGCACGAGCGGGCGGCCGTCGGCGAGCCGCGCCTCGTCGAGGCTGTCGGCCAGGCGCATCGGCACGAAGGCTTCTTCCCAGCGCGACAGTTGCCGGTCTGCGCGTCGCGACAGCCCGATGTCGAACCCGATCCACATCCACGGCGCGGGCGAAGCCAGCCGCACCGCCTCGCTGCGATAGGTGTTGCCGCGCGAGCGTCCGGCGATGTCGTGGTGCAGCTGGCCGCCGAGCGCGGCGTCGATCGCGTCGCGGACCTTGGTGGCGCAGTTCGCGGTGAAATAGTCGTAGCGGTAACGCGCGTTCTCCGGCCGCGCGTTCTCCGCCAGCGCATCGGCGAGCTTGCGCGCCTGCGCCTGGGTCAGGTCGAGCCACTGGATCGACACGCCGCGGCCTTCGTCGCGATACGTCGCCAGGTCGTCCTGCACTGGCAGCGCGGCCAGCATGTATTCCATCCTGCCGCGCACGAAGCGGCCCAGGAAACCGGGCTCGCTCGGGTCGAAGAAGCCGTAGTTGTACGAGAGTGCGGCGCCGGTGGTGGTGTCCTGGACGACGATGGCGTCGTGGCCGAAGCGCTCCCAGAAGATTTCGCCGGGCTGCATCGTCATCACCCCGATGCGGAGCTGGCCGCCGCCGAACCCGCCGGCTGCCGGCGCAGGCGCCGGCGCCTCGATGGCCGGCGGCGGCGCGTCCTGCGCGAGCGCGGCGCGCGGCAGCCATGCGGCGGCGAGCGCCAGCAGCGCCGCCACCACGGCGCGCATCGCGCTATTCGCCATGCACGCTCACGTGCAGCGCATGCAGCCGGCGCGCATCGGCGCGCGCCACGCGGAAGCCGAAGCGGCCGAGCGTGAGCTCCTCGCCGGCTTCCGGCAGGTGGCCGATCGCCGCCGTGACGAGGCCGCCGATGGTGTCGTACTCGTCGTCGTCGAAATCGGCGCCGAAGCGCTCGTTGAAGTCGCCGATCGGCGTCAGCGCGTCCACCACGTACTGGCCGTCGGCCTGCGCCGCGATGAGCGTCGTGACGTCCTCGGCCTCGTCGTGCTCGTCGTCGATCTCGCCGACGATCTGCTCGAGCACGTCCTCGATGGTGACCAGGCCGGCGACGCCGCCGTACTCGTCGATCACGATCGCCATGTGGTTGCGCGACTGGCGGAACTCGCGCAGCAGCACGTTGAGCTTCTTCGACTCCGGGATCAGCACCGCCGGGCGCAGCAGCTCGCGCACGTGGCCGTGGCCGTGCTCCGACACTTCGCCGCGCAACAGGTCCTTCGCCAGCAGGATGCCGAGGATCTCGTCGCGGTCCTCGCCATGCACCGGGAAGCGCGAATGGCCGGAATCGACCACCTGGCGCAGCAGTTCCGCATGCGGCAGGTCCGACGACAGCGCGACCATCTGCGAGCGCGGGATCATCACGTCGCCCACGGTGAGGTCGGAGACCGCGATCGCGCCCTCCATCATCCGCAGGGTGTCGGCGGCGATCAGGCCGTCGGCCTGGGCGTCGCGCAGCAGTTCGACGAGGTCCTCGCGGGTGCTCGGCTCGCCGGACAGCATGGCGCCGATGCGGTCGAGCCAGGAACGGCGCTCCGGTCGGTCCTGGGGGGTACTACTGTCGTCCTCGGGCATGGCGCGGGTCGGGATCCTGGTGTGGCCTGGAGGTTGGCCGGTGCGACGCGGGCCGGAGGTGGCCCGATGCCAGTTTAACCCGGGCCGCGGTTTGACCGCGTCGAGCCGGCCGGATAGTGTGCCGCCGGCGAAAACCGCACATGGAGCGTGCAATGCCATCAGGCAATTCCCGGCGCTGGCAGGCCAACGTCGCCTGGCTTTACGCCTCCGCCGGCCTCGTGGCGATGGCCGCCATCGCCTATCGTTCCGGCGCCCTGCGCGCCGGCAACGGCATGCAGCCGCCGTGGCAGGCCGTGGCCGGCTTCGTGCTTGTCGCGGTCGCGGCGGTGCGCTGGTATTTCCTCTCCTTGCTGGATCCCGACGGCAGGGTGCCGCTGCGCCGCAGGCTCGCAGCGCTGCCCCTGGCCGGATGCCTGGCCGCCGTGCTGTCCGTGCTGCTGGGCGCGAAGGCGGTGTACGTCGCCGCGGCCTTCGGCATGGATGCGCGCATCGGCTGGCGCATCGCCGAGATGCTCCTGTTCGCGGCGCTGGCGATCGTCGCGTGGCGCCGCTGGAAGCGCCGCCGCTCCTGACGCCTCATCCGTCGCGGTAGGGATCCTCGATGCCCAGCCCGGCGAGGATCTCGCGCTCGAGCTTCTCCATGCACTCGGCCTCGCGCTCGTCCTCGTGGTCCCAGCCGAGCAAATGCAGCACGCCGTGCACGGTGAGGTGCGCGTAGTGGTCGTTCAGGGGCTTGCCCTGCTCCTTCGCCTCGCGCGCCACGACCGGAGCGCAGATGACGAGGTCGCCCAGCAGCGGCATCTTCACGCCTTTCGGCAACTTGACGCCTTCCGCAGCGTCGGCCGGGAAACTGAGCACGTTGGTCGCGTAATCCTTGCCGCGATAGTGGCGATTGAGCGCGCGGCCCTCGCGCGCGTCGACGATGCGGATCGCGAGGTCGGCTTCGCGGATGCGACCGGCGAGCGCGGCGGCGACCCACTTGCGGAAGCTGACGGCCGACGGCAGGCCCGCACGCGGCAGCGCGTAGCCGACGGAGACATCCAGGCGCACCGGACCGCGGGTCACGACTGAATTCCCACGTTGTCGCGGGCGTCGTAGGCGTTGACGATGCGCGCCACCAGCGGGTGGCGCACGACGTCCTTCGATTCGAAGAAGGTGAAGCCGATGTCGTCGACGCCGCGCAGCACTTCCAGCGCGTCCTTCAGGCCCGATTTCTGGTGCTTCGGCAGGTCGACCTGGGTGAGGTCGCCGGTGACCACCGCGGTGGAACCGAAGCCGATGCGGGTGAGGAACATCTTCATCTGCTCGATCGAGGTGTTCTGCGCCTCGTCGAGGATCACGAACGCGTCGTTGAGGGTGCGGCCGCGCATGTAGGCGAGCGGCGCGATCTCGATGACGTTCTTTTCCAGCAGCTTGACGACCTTCTCGACGCCGAGCATCTCGTACAGCGCGTCGTACAGCGGGCGCAGGTAGGGGTCGACCTTCTGGCTCAGGTCGCCGGGCAGGAAGCCGAGCTTCTCGCCCGCCTCCACGGCCGGGCGCACGAGGATGATGCGCTGCACGCGCGACTCGTTCAGCGCCTCCACCGCCATCGCCACGGCGAGGAAGGTCTTGCCGGTGCCGGCGGGGCCGATGCCGAAGTTGATGTCGTGCGTCGCGATCGCGTGCAGGTATTTCGCCTGGTTGCGGCCGCGGCCGCGCACCGTGCCG
>DATJDY010000337.1:0-6670 GCA_035497155.1 Luteimonas sp. | reverse complement strand
CCATTGGCGTCCTGCTCCAGGGCAACGGCCTGCTCACCGATCTCACCGCGGCGGAGAACGTTGCGCTGCCGCTGCGCGCGCACACGAAGCTGCCGGCGCCGGTGATCCGTCGCCTGGTGGAGATGAAACTGCACGCGGTCGGCCTGCGCGCCGCCGCCGACCTCTATCCGCGCGAGCTGTCGGGTGGCATGGCCCGACGCGTCGCGCTGGCCCGCGCGCTCGCGCTGGATCCGCCGCTGATGGTCTACGACGAGCCGCTGACCGGCCTCGACCCGATCGCGTCGGGCGTGATCATGCAGCTGGTCGCCGGCCTCAACCGCAGCCTCGGCCTGACCAGCATCATTGTCACCCACCACGTCCACGAGACGTTGCCGATCTCCGACCACGCGATCGTGATCGCCAACGGCCGCATCGTCTTCAGCGGCACGCCCGAAGCATTGCAGGCGAGCACCGATCCGCTGGTGCTGCAGTTCCTGCGCGGCGAACCCGACGGTCCGATTCCGTTCGACACCGCGGCGCGTTCGCGCGCCACCGAGGAAGCCGCCTGATGGCCTTCGCCGCCGCCACCCGCTCGCTCGGCCGCGCCGGGCTGTTCTCGCTGTCGGTGATCCGCGCCTCGGCGCCGACGCGCGACTTCCTCGCCGAGCTCGTGCGCGAGATCTACAAGATCGGCGCGCGCTCGCTGCCGATCATCGCCGTCGGCGGCGCCTTCGTCGGCCTGTCGGTGACGCTGCTCGGCTACCGCGCGCTGCAGACCTACGGCGCCGCCAACCAGATCAGCGCGCTCGTCGGCCTGGGCCTGTACCGCGAGCTCGCGCCGGTGCTGACCGCGCTGCTGTTCATCGGCCGCGCCGGTTCGTCGATCGCCGCCGAACTCGGACTGATGCGCGCGACCGACCAGATCACCGCGCTCGGCCTGATGGGCATCGACCCGGTCGCGAAGGTCGTCGCGCCGCGCTTCTGGGCCGCGGTGCTGTGCGTGCCGCTGCTCACCGCGTTCTTCTGCTCGCTGGCGATCAGCGCGAGCTGGTTCGAGGCGGTGCGCGTGATCGGCATCGACAGCGGTTCGTTCTGGCAGGTGCTGAAGGACGCGGTCGATTTCCGCTCCGACTTCTGCGTCGCCTTCATCAAGGCCGCCGTGTTCGGCGGCACCGCGGCGCTGGTCGCTTCGTACGTCGGCTACCACGCCGAACCCACCATCGAGGGCACCTCGGTGGCCACCACCCGCGCGGTCGTGAACGCGTCGCTGCTGGTGCTGATGTTCAACTTCGTGCTGTCGGCCTTCCTGTTCCAGGGTTGATGCGAATCGCGGCTCCCGCCGCTCCCATGTCCGGTTTGAGGTAACACCATGAGCGTTCGCGGTCCCCGTCTCGAATTCGCAGTCGGTGCCTTCCTGCTGCTGGCGCTGGCGTCGCTGCTGGTGCTCGCGCTCGCGTCGAGCAACGGCAAGTTCGGCTTCGGCCAGAGCACCTACCCGCTGAAGGCGCGGTTCACCAACCTCGGCCAGCTGCGGCCGAACGCGCCGGTGAAGATCGGCGGCGTGAACATCGGCACCGTGGCGGACATTCAGCTTGACCCGGTCAAACTCGACGCCGTCGTGACCCTGGCGATCGATTCCCGCTACAAGGACCTGCCGTCGGACACCTCGGCCGGCATCCTCACCGGCGGCCTGCTCGGCGAAAGCTACGTCGGCCTGCAGCCCGGCGGCGACATGGAGCCCTTGAAACCGGGCGACGAGATCGCATTCACCACGCCGGCCGTCGACCTGATCCAGATGGTCGGCAAGTACATGTTCGGTGGCGGCGGCGGCGACAAGCCGGCCGCGGGCGGCAGCGATGCCGCAGCCACTCCCCCGTCCCCCACGGACGCCGCTCCAAAGGAATGACCCCATGAAGACCCCGATCCTCGGCCTCCTGCTCGCGTCCTCGCTGGCCCTGCCCGTGCTGGCGCTCGCGCCCGTCGGCGCCGCCTCGGCGCAGGCCGCCGCGCCCGCCGCGCAGGGTTCGCCCAGCAAGATGGTGCTCGACAACAGCCAGCGCATCCTCTCGACGCTCGAGTCGCGCCGCGCCGAATTCACCAAGAACCGCGCCGCGCTGGAGCAGTTCGTGTCCGGCGAGTTCAACGCGATGTTCGACCGCGACTACGCCGCGCGCCAGGTCCTCGGCCGGCATGCGCGCGGCGCGTCCGACGCCGACGTCAAGGTGTTCGCCGACGCGCTCGCCGACAGCCTGATGCGCCGCTACGGGTCCTCGCTGCTCGACTTCAACACGCAGCTGAAGGTGCGCATCAAGTCCGAGACGGTGCTGCCGCGCGGCCTCGGCGTGAAGGTGTCCAGCGAGATGCTGCGCCAGGGCGGCGAGCCGATCCCGGTCGACTACCTGATGCGCAAGTCGGGCAGCGGCTGGAAGGTGTTCGACGTGATGGTGGAAGGCGTGTCGTTCGTGCAGACCTTCCGCCAGCAGTTCGACGGCGAACTGACGAACAAGTCGATCCGCCAGGTCGCGGCCGAGCTGGCCAGCGGCAAGGTCCAGGCGAATGCCGGCAAGTGACGCCCCCGCGAGCGTGACCCGCGATGGCGAGGCCCTGCACTTCGCCGGTGCGCTGGTGCGCGACCAGGTCCCGGCGCTGTGGCGGCAGGCGCTGCCGCTGGCGGCGGGCACGCGGCGCTTCGACCTGGCCGGCGCGAGCCGCGTCGACAGCGCCGGCGTTGCACTCCTCGCCGAACTCGCGGCGGTCGCCGGCGGCGGCGCCATGAGCGATGCCGTCGTCATCGAAGGCCATCCGACCGGGTTGGCCGAACTGCGCGCCGCCTACCGTTTGAAACCGGATCTCGACTTCGCCTGATCCGGCCGCGCGGCCCCGCCCTTCCACGGCTCGCGCCGCCAGCAACCGCCCCGCGCCGGGGTAGAATCCACATCCCCCATGCGCCTCCATCTTCTCCCCCTGTTCGTCGGCCTTGCCATGGCCTCGTTCTCCGTGCGGGCACAGGACGTGTCCGCGCAGGAGCAACCCGCGCCCGCCGCCGTCGAACCCCAGGCCGCTCCCGCCGTGCCGGCCGCACCAGCCGCGGTGCCGGCCGAGCCCGCCACTGCGCCGACGACCGACGCGACCGCGACCGCGACCGCGACGGCGACCGACGCGCCAGCGCCGACGCAGGAAGAACTCGACTACCAGGCGCTCTACGGCGGCCAGGTCTACAACCCGATCGCGGATCCCACGCTGCCGGCACCGGCGCTGCTGCCCGACGTCTACGACCCGTGGGAGAAGTTGAACCGCAAGGTCCACGTCTTCAACAACGTGGTCGACGCGCACATCGCCAAGCCGCTCGCGCACGCCTACGTCGCGGTGGTGCCGCGCCCGGTGCGGCTGGGCGTCGGCAACTTCTTCAACAACCTCGGCCAGCCGGTCAACGCGCTGAACTCGTTGCTGCAGGGCCGGCCGCTGGAAGCCGGCAAGTCGCTCGCGCGCTTCCTGATGAACACCACGCTCGGCATCGGCGGCATCTTCGATCCGGCGAGCGACGCGCACCTGCCCTACCACGACGAGGACTTCGGCCAGACCCTCGGCAAGTGGGGCTGGAAGCGCTCGCGCTACGTCGAGCTGCCGCTGTTCGGCCCGCGCACCGTGCGCGACGTGTTCGGCCTGGTCGGCGATGCGCCGCTGTCGCCGATCCGCCAGATCGGGGACGATCCGACCCGCGTGTTCCTGCAGGGCCTGCAGATGGTGGACGTGCGTACCCAGCTGTTCGCCGTCGACAGCATGCGCGAGGGCGCCGCGGACGATTACGCGCTGGTGCGCGACGGCTGGACGCAGCGCCGCAAGTACCAGATCTTCGGCGACACCAAGGCGCGGGACGATTCGCTGCCGGAATACCTGCAGGACGACGAAGCGAACCCGAGCGTGCCGGCCGATGCGATGCCGGTACTCCCGCCAGGCGGCAAGTAAGGCCTAGGTGTCTTCGCCCGGTGCCTCGGCATCGGGCAACGCAGGCAGCACGGCTTCTGCCTTCAGGCTGGCGTGCAGCGACTTCTTCGCCTTCACGCCGAGCTCGACCAGCCGCTGCGCGCGCGCGATCGCGCTCTGCTTCGAATCGACCAGGCGGTTCTGCGCGGACTTGAACGCGTTGTCCGCATCGCCCAGCTTCTTGCCGATCGCCTCGAAGTCGGCGAGGAATCCCTGCAGCGCATCGAGCACCTTGCCGCCCGCCTCGCCGATTTCCATCGCGCGCTTCTGCATCGTGTCGCGCACCCACAGGCGGTCGACGACGCGCAGCATCGCCATCAGCGTGTTCGGCGACGCGAACACCACGCCGCGCTCGAACGCATAGTTCTGCAGGGACGGATCCGCTCCGAGCGCCGCGGACAGCGCGCCCTCGATGGGCACGAACGCGATGGTGATGTCGAGCGCGCGTTCGCCGAGCGCGCGCGGATAGTTCCGGTCGACCAGGTCCTTGACGTGCCTCCGCAGGCCCTCGCTGTGACGCTGCAGCGACATCGAGTGCAGGTCGGGGTCGTCGACGGCGTTCATCGCGTCCTGCCACGCGACGAGGTTGACCTTGCTGTCGACCACCACCTGGCGGTCGTCCGGCAGGTTCACCACCACGTCGGGCCGCAGGCGACGGCCTTCCTCGTCCGTCGATGATTGCTGCCGTTCGTAATGCCTGCCCTCCTCGAGCCCGGAGCCGCGCAGCACGCTCTCGAGCATCAGCTCGCCCCAGTCGCCGCGGATCTTCGCGTTGCCGCGCAGCGCACGCGCGAGTTCGGCGGCCTTCGTCGCCATGTCCTCGTTCAAGGTCCGGAGCTCCTTGACCGCGCCGGTCAGCTCGGACCGCTCCTTCGCTTCGTTCGCGTAAAGGCCCGTCACCTGTTCCTGGAACTTGCCCAGGTTGTCGGCGAAGGGCTTGAGCAAGGCGCCGAGGTCGTTGCGTCCGCGATCGTTCGCCTGCTGCACCCCTTCCGCGAACAGCTTGCCCTTCTGCTCCAGGACTTCCGCGGCTTTCAGCGCGAAGGCATCGGTAAGCTTCGCCTGCGCCGCGTCGACGAACTGCTGCATCTTTTCCTGCGCGGCGGCGAGGTGCTCCACGTGCGCCGCGGCCTGTGCGTGTTCCGTGCGCGCCCGTGCCAGTTCCACGGCCATCTCCGCCCTGGCGGCCTGGCTGGCCTTCAGTTCGCCTTCGATCGCGCCGAGGCGACCCTGCAACTGGCCGGCCTCGGCGGCGAGGGCCTGCCGCGCGGCACGTTCGGCGCCCAGCTCGGACGAATCGCGGTGCCAGCGCGCGGCCAGGACCGACAGCACGACGAGCGCCAGGACCGCGGCGGCCAGCAACCAGAGGAGCAGTGTTCCGGACATGGGGCCAGTGTATCCGCGCGCGTCGCCCGGGATGAGACCCGGGTCGGCGGGACCGGGCCGAATGCGATCCGGCGCAGTCACTGGCGTGCACGCCGCCTTCGCGCGGCCGTCATCGTGCGCATACCACGGAATTCCTAGGATCGGCCGCATGGACACCGTCCACGACCGCGCGCTTCCGCTGTTCCATCGCTACGGCAACCACAGCGGCCGCTCGGGTGTCGCGGGATATGCGCTGGTGGGCAACGGCATCGCGGTGCGCTTCGTCGACGGTGCGATCTACCTCTACGACCGCGATTGCCCGGGCACTGCGCACGTGCGGCGCATGAAGCAGCTTGCGCGGGACGGCGCCGGGCTGAGCACCTACATCAGCCGGCGCGTCGGCCATCGCTATGCAACGCGGCTGGACCAGGACGCTTCGCCTGCCGCGCTCCGGGGCGCGTACGACTCGCGGCGGCGGAAGCGCGCCGCAGACCGCGGCAACGTCGGCGCCGCGCCGGGCAACGCGACTCAGGGCACGCGGCAGAACACCGCCTTGAGGTAACGCGATTCCGGCACGCTGGCCAGGAACGGATGGTCCGGCCCCGCGCCCGCGACCTTGAGCACCTGGATCGTGCGGCCCGAATAGAACGCCGCGCGCCGCAGCATGCCGAGGAACTCCTCCTCGCTCACCAGCCCGGTGCACGAGAACGTCGCGAACAGCCCGCCCGGCGCGACCACGCCCAGCGCGAGCTTGTTCATGTCGAGGTACTTCTTCAGCGCCGGGATCACCTGGTCGCGGTCGCGCGTCATCTTCGCCGGATCGAGCACGACGACGTCGTACTGCTCGCCGCGCGCGGCCGCGTCGCGCAGCCACGGGAAGATGTCGGCCTGCACGAAGCGCGGCTTTACCCCGCCCGCGGCCGCATTGAGCTTCGCGTTGCCGCGCGCGATCTCCAGCACGTCCTCGTCGATGTCGATGCCGACCACTTCACGCGCGCCGCGCACCGCCGCGTACACGCCGAAGCCGCCGGTGTTGCAGCACAGGTCGAGCAGGCTGCGCCCGGCGACGTGCTGCGACAGCCATTGCCGGTTGTCGCGCTGGTCGGCGAAGAAGCCGGTCTTGTGCGCACCGGCCGGGTCGGCGCGGAAGCGGATGCCGTGCTCGGTGATGATCGCGGGCGCCGCCGGTTCGGAACCGATGCTGTTCCACGGCTTGAAGTCGAACGACTCCTGCTTCTGCACGTGTTCGTCCGCGAACGAGTGGAAGCGGCAGCCCGGGAACTCCGCGCGCAGCGCCTCGTAGATCCATTCGCGATGGCGGAACATGCCCGCGCTGAAGAAC